>DASRBA010000054.1:0-8653 GCA_035637895.1 Myxococcaceae bacterium | reverse complement strand
CTGGAGGCCGGGGTGCACTTCGGCCACCAGACCAAGCGCTGGAACCCGAAGATGAAGCCCTACATCTTCGGCGCCCGGAACGGCATCTACATCATCGACCTGCAGAAGACGGTGCAGATGGCGCGGGCCGCGTTCAAGTTCGTGGCCGACGTCACCGCCCGCGGCGGGTCGGTGCTGTTCGTGGGGACCAAGAAGCAGGCCCAGGACACCATCCGCGAGGAGTCGGTGCGGGCCGGCCAGTTCAACGTCACCTCGCGCTGGCTGGGCGGGACGCTGACCAACTTCAAGACCATCAAGCAGGGCATCGACCGGCTCAAGGCCCTGGAGAAGATGGCCGAGGACGGCACCTTCGAGCGGCTCCCCAAGAAGGAGGTCGCCAACCTCGAGCGGGAGCGGATGAAGCTGGAGAAGAACCTGGGCGGCGTGAAGGAGCTGAGCCGGTTGCCCGGCTGCGTGTTCGTCATCGACCCGAAGAAGGAGCACATCGCGGTGCACGAGGCGTCCCGCCTGGGCATCCCGGTGATCGGCGTGGTGGACACCAACTGCGACCCGGACGGGATCGACTTCGTCATCCCGGGCAACGACGACGCCATCCGGTCCATCAAGCTGTTCACCTCCAAGGTGGCGGACGCCTGCATCGAGGGCCGGGCGCGGTACCAGGCCTCGGGCGCGGCGGAGCGGGACCAGGAGGAGGAGCGGCGCGGCGGTGGCGAGGAGCGGCGCCAGCCCCGGCGGTTCGATCGCGACCGCGGCGACCGGCGCGGCCCTCCGCGGGACCGGGACCGGGACCGCGGCATGGTGGAGCGCCCCGGGCCGCTGGTGGAGGTGAAGGGCCAGCCGGTCCCGGCGGCGGCCGCGGAGCCTTCGGAGATGCCGCCCCCGGAGGTGGAGGAGGCGGCAGCAGGCGAGGTCGCCAAGGAACCGTGAGAGGGAGCTGACGACCGTGGCCGACGTCTCCGCATCGATGGTGAAGGAGCTCCGGGAGAAGACCGGGGCCGGGATGATGGACTGCAAGAAGGCGCTCGCCGAGACCGGCGGCGACTTCGCCAAGGCCGAGGAGTGGCTGCGCAAGAAGGGCATCACCGGCGCCACCAAGAAGGCGGGCCGCGTGGCCGCCGAGGGCCTGGTGGGCACCTACGTGCACGGCGGGCGAATCGGCGTGCTGGTGGAGGTCAACTGCGAGACGGACTTCGTCGCTCGCAACGAGGACTTCCAGGGGCTGGTGAAGGACCTGGCGATGCACGTCGCCGCGGCCAACCCGCTCTACGTCCGCCGGGAGGAGGTCCCCGCCGACGTGCTGGAGAAGGAGAAGGAGATCCAGCGCCAGCAGCTCCGCGACCAGAAGAAGCCGGAGCAGATGATCGAGAAGATCCTCGAAGGCAAGATGGGCAAGTACTACGAGACCGTCTGCCTGGTGGACCAGTACTGGGTGAAGGACGACAAGAAGCGCATCTCGGAGCTGATCACCGAGAAGATCGCCAAGATCGGCGAGAACATCTCCATCCGCCGCTTCGTCCGCTACCAGGTGGGCGAGGGCATCGAGAAGAAGAAGGAGGACCTGGCCGCAGAGGTCGAGAAGACCATCGCCGCGGCCAAGTCCTGAGCCCTTCGAGAGGTCAGCGCTTGGGGGCCACCGTCACCTGGAGGCCCTTGAGCCAGACCTTGTCCTCGTCCGTGTAGTAGAGGTACGCGCGGCTGGCGGGGCCGGTGTAGCGGCCCGGCACCGCGGCCACCAGGGAGAGCGGGACGCGGTTGGACGCGCCCGGCTCCATCCCGCGCCAGTAGAGCACCACGTCGCGCCCGCGCACCTCGTACTGGTCGATGGCGCCCTTCTTCACCAGCTCCTTGAGCTGGTCGTGGCGGGGCTCCAGGCCGCCGGGGAGGCCGACGATGGCCACCACGGTGGGGAGCTGCTCCTGGGTCTTGTTGGTGACGGTGGCGACCACGTCCACCAGGTCGCCCTCGGTGACGTCGGTGTGGGAGGCGCCCAGCTCCAGCGACACCTTGGCGCGCGAGGAGCTGTCCGGCGTGAGCGCGTGGTAGCGGACGGTGACGGAGTACGGCATCTCGGCTCCGCCCTCCATCACCAGCTTCAGCTCGTGCTTGCCGCGGGTGAGGAACGGCGCCGCGTCCTGCAGCGCGATGGCGCCCTTGGTGTCCGCGTCGAAGCGGACCGGGGTGCCCACCCGCTTGCCGTCCACCGTCAGCACGACGTCGCCGCCGGTCTTGGGGTGCGCCCGCGCCTGGTCGTAGGCGACGATGGCGCGGAGCGCGAGCACGGTGGACTGGGTGGAGCCGTAGCGACCGTCCTGGCAGGACGCCGCCAGGTACCTGATGGCGCGCTCCGTGTTGCCTGAGAAGGCCGGGTCGCGGAGCCAGGCGAGCGTGGCCAGCGAGGTGGTCTCCACCAGCAGCGCCTCGCCGCCGGAGCCGACGATGGACTGGGTGGCGCCGGTGACGGAGCCGTCCTTCGCCTGCTTCTCGGCGAGCCTGGACATCATCGACCGGGCCAGGTCCTTCTGCCCACCCAGCCAGGCCACGTTCGCGGCGAGCGCGGTGACGTAGGCGTTGGGGGTCTTCTGGCCGGCGTCCTCGACGGTCCGGATCTCCTTCGAGAGGTCGTTGCCCTTCTCGCCGGTCTCCAGCATCGCCCAGGTGATGTAGGCGTTGGAGCTGTCCTTGTCCTCGATCCAGGTGTGGAGCGCGCGGCGCTTGCGCTCGAAGCCGCCGTTGCCGTCGCGCTGCTTCATCAGCCAGGCGCGGGTGTTGGTCATCATCGCCTGGTCCACCGGGCGGACCTTGGCCATGTCCGTGAAGTGGAGGAGGCCGAAGGCGGTGAGGGCCTCGTGGCCGGGGTTCTCGCCGAACCACTCGTAGCCCTTGTTGCTGCACTCGAAGCCGACCAGCCGCTGGTAGCCGCGGTCCAGGCGCTCGCGGGCGTCCTTGACCAGCTGCGGGTCCACGCCCTGGTGGGTGAGGAAGTACTGCTGGGCCATGGTCATCGGGTAGGTGGTGGAGGAGGTCTGCTCGAAGCAGCCGGAGGGCTCCTGGATGAGCCGGCTGAGCGCCTGGGTCATGTTGGCCAGCGGGGTGGGGTAGACGGAGGCGGCGAACTGCACGCTGCCGGGCACCACGCCCTCGGGGATGGTGACCGCGTGCACCGCCGGCTTCTGCGAGGAGAGCATCCCGCCGAAGGCGATCTCGAACGGGAAGCCGGCCGGCTTGATGGAGAGGGTGCGCTCCACGTGGTCGGAGAAGTTCCCCGCCGTGCCGTCGATGGAGATCTTCTGCGAGCCGTTGCCGCTCAGGATCTCCAGGGGGAGGATCTGGCGGAGGCGCGCGCCGGCGGAGAGGGTGGCGGCGGTGAGGTTGCCGTGCTCGATGTTCTTGCCGGGGGTCTGGGCGGTGAGCCGGACGTCGCTGAGCGGGGCGGTGGTGCCGTTCACCAGCGCCACCGGGGCGAGGACCCGGTCGCCCGAGGAGACCTCCAGCGGGAGCTTGGGCTCCAGGTAGAAGGGCTGGACGGACTCCACCTGCGCCTCGGACGCGCCCAGGTCGCCGGAGGCGGTGTAGCCGGAGGCGATGGCCTTGAAGGAGGTCACCGAGTCCGCCAGGTGGAGCTTGACGGTGGCCTGGCCGTTGGCGCCGGTGGAGAGGGCGGCGCTCCAGTAGAGGGTCTCGGCGAAGTCGACGCGGTCGTTGGCCTTGCGGTTGGCGCGGGCCTGGTGGGCGAACTCGCGCACGTAGGCGATGGAGGGGGCGGCGCGGCGCTGGACGAGGGCCTCCTTCTTCTTGTCCATGTCCTTGTTCGCCGCGAGCTGGTCGTCGAAAGCGCCGTCATCGTCCTCGGCCATCATGCGGGCGCCGCCGGCGGGCTCGTCCGCCTTGGCGACGTCGGCGCGCTCGCCCTCACCTTCGTCCATGGGCTTCTCCAGCGCGGCCATGGGCGCCATCGGCACCGGGGCCGGCGGGGGCGCCATGGCGACCTCCGGCTCCGGCGGCATGCCGGCGGGCATGGCGCGTTTGACGCCGTGGGCGGCGCCGGGGATCAGGGCTCCGCGGGGGAAGCCGCCGCCGCGACCCCCCATCCACTGGTTGGGCGGGGCCACCGGCAGGCGGTAGGCGAGCGCGCGCCTGGCGGCGTCGCCGTGCTCGGCCATGAACTTCTGGAAGTCGACGGTGGCGAAGCGGCGCCAGCCCTGGGTGCCGAGGAGGAGGTCGGTCTGGAGGGCGGCCTTGGGGTTCTTCGGGTCGAGGTAGACGCGGGCGTCCTGGAGCTCCTCCACCTCGGGCTCGAGGAGGGCCATGGCGGGGAGGGTGGGGGCCTGCTCGCGCTTCTCGACCAGGTTGAGGACGGAGTCGTCGGCGACGGTGAGGCCGACCCAGGCGGGGACGGGCTTGCCGTCGACGCTGGTCTTGACGGTGAGCTTCACCTCGCTGCCGGGGGCGGCGCGCGGCGGGCTGGCGGTGATCTGGATGTCCAGCGGGTGGCGCGGGCGGCGAAGGACGAGGCGCTCGGCGAGGGGCTCTCCGGTCTGGACGTTCCAGAGGGTGGCGGTGAGGACGCCCTCGGCGTCCTTGGCGTCCATGCTGATGGTGGCCTCGGGGCCGTAGAAGGTGGCGGAGGCGAGCTCCACCTCGCGCTGGGAGAGGGTGAGCTTGACCTGCTGGCCCTGGGCGGTGCGGACGGCGAAGCGCGCGGACTGGCCGGGGGCGACCACGTCCTCCAGCGAGCGCAGGGTGACGCCGTCGCGCCTGGTGTCGGGGACCGGGAAGGTGCGGGTGATGCCGGCGGGCTGGGTGAGGCGGAGGACGTAGCGGGCGCCGCGCTCGGGGCGGAATTCGAAGCGGCCGCGGCCCTCGTGCTCGGAGCGGAAGTGGGCGACGGCGGCGTTGGTGCGCTCGTCGAGGACGTCGCCCTGGATGTCGGCGGGCTTGTGGGCGGGCGTGCGGGCCTCGAAGTAGACGCGGGAGGTGAAGCCGGCGACGAGGTCGCCGCCCTCGGGGTAGAGGGCGAGGTCGACGGTCTGCAGGAGGATGGGGATGGTCTTGGTGGCGGTCTCGACGACGCCGCCGTCCTGGATGGCGAAGGCGATGGCGCCCTCGCCGCGCTCGATGCGGGCGGGGAGCGGGAAGGTGGCGGTGGCGTGGCCCACGGCGTCCACGGTGGTGGGGACGCGGGCGACCTCGACGCCGTCCAGGCGGGCGGTGGCGGTGACCTGGGCGCCGGCGGGGATGCCGCCTTCGGCGCGGGTGACCTCCACGGTGGCGGTGACGGTGTCGCCAGGGCCGTAGCCGTCGCGGAGGAAGGTGATCTGGGTCTTCAGGCGCGGGGCGCGGTAGGCGCGCACGTCGAACTTGCGCTCCGAGGGCGCGTGGCCGTTGTTCGGGTAGGAGGCCTTGATGGTGTATTCGCCGCCGGATTGGTTGGGCGGGACGTCCCAGGCGAAGGACCAGGTGCCGTCCTGGGGCTGGGTGAAGCCGGAGGCGACGACGTCGCCCTTGGGGCCGCGGATCTCTACGTTGGCCTGGGTCCACTCGGTGACGGGGGTGTGCTTGAAGGCGTCGAGGAGGACGCCGCGGACGTAGACGCGCTCGCCGCCGCGGTAGATGGGCTTGTCGGTGGAGATGGAGGTGAGGGCGCGGTTGGGGCCGCCGAGGTTGGGGGGAGTGTTGGGGCGGGCCGCGAGGCCGAGCGCGATCAGCCCGCTGAAGGCGAGCGTGCGCAGTGCGTGGACGTACATGGGATCTCCTTCGCCTGGGGCGAACCGGAGGGTGAACGGTCGAGGCGGAGGAAAGTTCTACGACATTGTGGGATGGGATGGATCCAGTCGATCCCAGTAGCTCTCCAGGGCTTTCCGCGCGGGGTTACGGGGGTACCCTGGTAACGACTGGCGGTCGTATCGCTCCGCCAAGCACCGCAGCGTGTAGATGACGGCCGCCCGCTCGTCCGCGGAGAGTCCCTCCGCCCGGCGACGGACCCAATCGAACCAGCCACCCCTCTCCGGATCGTTGGGGTCCGGGGCCGTCAGGAAGAACATCAAGGAATCGTCGATCTCACTATCCCGTTCGAGAGCCATCAACAGAAAGGCGGGGAGATAGTAGCGGGCTCCCTCCGGAGTCATGACGGCGAAAGCGGCGTGCGAGTCCCCTTGATATTCACGCAACAGCGTTTCGAGATTGATCTGGCGCCAATCTTTCCCCTTGAAATAGTTAGCCACATCTTGACCGTCGTCATCACCTTCTCTGCCAATATTGTCGTCTCCTGGATATGGCCTGTTCGCGAAGGCTTTTTCGAGCATTTCCTTGCACTTCGTAGGGTCCACGTTCGGCTCCTGCAGCAGGATCAGCGACACTTCTTTTCGTCTATCAGTCTGGCGCAATTGGCTACGGCTCGACGCTCGTCGTCGAGCTTCACGCGATGAACGAAGTCGCCTCCGCGGAAACATGTCGTGTTGATCGTCTCCCTGGCGCGGACGCAAACGACGTTCTGGTCGTGGTTCCGTCGCAAGGTCGCGCAATCCTGTGTTTCAATGCATTTCCGAGCCGGCCCCTTGCACGCCGCGTCCACGGCATCTTGTAATGCCCGATGCTGCTCGGCCGTGCAATCGCCAGGGATCGGCGGCACCACACCCCCGTCCGGCCCCAGACGCTCCGCTCCCTTGGGAGGCAACGGGCGCAGCATGGCGTTGAGCTTCCGGCACTGGTCTTCCGTCAGCGGCTGCTTCCAGTCATTCGGCAACTTGAGGGGGCAGATGCAGTGGTCTCCGGCCACCCCGCACTCCATCACGTAGCAGCGGCGGGATTCTGCCCTGCTCACATCCGGCAGCAGGCAGGTGGCGCGGTCTGGATCGTATGTGAGGTAGAGCTGCCGATTCACCTGTTGAGCGGCGGCGAACCCCGATGCCAGGAGGAGACCGATCGATGCTGCGGCAACAACAAGACGAGCCGACATGGGCCGTCATCCTATCCCAACGGGCCCAGTCCGCTATAGCGAACTTCGCAGCTGCGCGAGCGCCGCGAAGGAGAATGCCAGGAGCAGCACGCCGCGGCCGGAGTCAGCCGCGAGCGGGAGGACGTTCCCGAACCTGAAGAAGCCCACCAGCCCGATCACCAGCAGGTACAGCGCCGGCGGGACGATCCACCGGATGAACTCCGGGCGCCGCTTCCACAGGTCCCAGAGGCCGGCGGCCTGGGCGACCAGGAAGACCGACCCGGCGGAGACGCCGTAGAAGAAGTGGATCGACCGATCCGGGTACGCCGGGGCCTCCAGCAGGAGGTAATTCAGCCCCATCAAGATGGAGACGGCGACCAGCGCCATGGTGAGGCGGACCCACACGCCGGGTCAGACTAGCTGAACCACTTCTTGATCTTCTTCCCCGCCGACTTCGTCCCGCTGGAGATGGCCTTCCCCGTGTCCTTGGCGAGGTCCTTCGTGTCATCCACCACCGAACCGGCCGCGCCGGAGATGCTCTTCGCCACGTCCGCCGCCTCCTTGGCGGACTTCTTGTAGACGTCCCTGAACACCTTGGCGGTGTCGTTGACGCCGTCCACCAGGCCGCCCTTCACGGCGTTGGCCCACTCGTCGGCGTCCGCGAACAGCTTCCGCAGCTCCACCTCCACCTTCTTCGCCATGGTGTCCGCCAGCTTCGCGATCGCGTCCGGCGACGTGTCCAGCTTCGCCCGCCCGATGTTGATGTGCTCACCCATGAACTGCAGTCCGCCCTGCACCCAGGCGTCGATCTGCTGCGCGTTCACCGTGATCCCCATCGCCCCGTCCACGTCGGTGTTCACCTTGATCTTCCCCAGCTCTCCCAGGTCGATCGTCCCCACCCCGCACTTCACGCCCCCGCCCAGGTTCAGCCCGGACCCTCCCAGCGTCGCGTGGACGTCCAGCGTGGTCGCCGGCGCCACCAGCCCCTTCACGTCCAGCTCCAGCCCCTTCGTGGTCAGGCTGGCGAACACGCTCTCCTTCACCCCCAGCATCGACAGCTGCCCGTTCACGGAGAAGTGCGGCGGCTGGAACTGCTTCACCGGGTGGTTCGGCTGCGCGTACGTGGAGATGGACACCCGGGGCCCGCCGCTGCCCTGCGCCGCCGCGATGCAGAACAAGTCCTGGTTCCCCAGCACGATCCGGTCCATCTGCGCGTCCACCGCCACGCCCTTCGCCGTCGCGATGTCGATGTCCGCCGACGCCTTGAACCCCGCGAAGTTGAGCGCCCCGTGCAGCGCGTACCCCTGCGGATACGTCGTCGCCCCCAGCCGCGTCGGCGCCGGCGCGAAGTAGAACTGCGGCATCAGCGACACCTGGATCTGGTCGCCCGTCTTCTTCAGCTGGTAGTGCTTCATCGTCGTCAGGTCGGTCAGGTGCCACACCGACCCCTTGGCGCTCACCACCAGCAGCAGCGACGACGCCGCCGAAGGGATGGCGATCTTCCCGTTCGCCTGGAACGCCGCCGACACCTTGTCGAACACCAGCCCGTCCAGGTCCGGCGCCAGCGTCCCGGGGACGTTGAACGTCTGCGTCCCCTGGATGGAGACCGTCTTCAGCACCTCGTCCATCGGCGTGTTGATGACGGACCCCAGCATGGTGTCCATCACGTCCTTCAACGTCAGCGGGCTCAGCGCCCCGGCCACCAGGCTCTTCGCCGGG
>DASRBA010000053.1:0-21559 GCA_035637895.1 Myxococcaceae bacterium | reverse complement strand
GCGGCCATCTTCTGGCTCTCCAGCAGCTGGGCCTGGGCGTCCTTCAGGTCCTGGGTGGCCTCCTCCACCCGCTGCTTCAGCTCGTCGTTCCAGCGCATGAGCTTGGCGCGGGCCCCCTCCAGCTCGCCGCCCATGCGGTTGAAGGTCTCGGACAGGTCGGTCAGCTCGTCCGCGCCGCTGACCGGGATGCGGGCGGACAGGTCGCCCGCGGAGAAGGACTCCGCGCCCTTCACCACCGCGTCGATCCGCCGGTTCATCCGCAGCGTGAAGGCCCCGCCCAGCAGCAGCAGCACCACCAGCGCGGCGCCGATGGAGGCGAAGACGGTGAAGCGCATCGCGCGCACCGGCTGGAGGGCGACCCGCTCGGGGATGTGGATCACCGCCACCAGGCCCAGCTGCCCGCGCACCGCGCGCGCGGAGACGAGGTAGGGCTCGCCCAGGGTGACGACGGAGAAGCTGTGGACGGCGTCGTCGCGCACGCCCTCGACCACCGGCTGCCAGAGCGCGGCGGGGAGCGGCTCCAAAAGCGCGTGGGACTCGGAGCTGGCGACCACCCGACCCTCGCGGTCCACCAGGTCGATCCGGCCGCTCTCCGCCGTGGCGCGCGAGGCGAGGATCTTGTCCAGCTTCCCCATGCCCAGCTCCGCCAGCGCGAACGGCGACTGCGGCTGGGCCTGGAGCTTGACCGCCACCGCCATCGCCGCCATCGCGCCCCGCGAGTGCGGGTAGATGGAGCTGATGGCGGCCTGGCCCCTGCGCCCGCCGGCCAGCCCCCTCAGGTCGTGTTCGGGGATGGCGTGCTGGAACCGGTCCCGCCCCTGCTCGTAGGCGAAGGGTGGGTGGCCGTCCTTGCCGTCCTTGATGAACAGCGGCCCGGCCAGGAGCTGGCCCTCGGCGTCCACCATCGCCACCGCGCTCACCGTCTCCGACTGCCCGTAGAGCAGCCGGAGCAGCCCTTCGCGCTCGTCGTCGCTGGCGTGCGCCCAGTCGACGTTGAACCGCTCGGCCTGGTGGGCGATGGACTCCACCGCGCCCAGCACGTCCGAGGCCACCGCCTCCGCGGCGCCGGTGGCGCGCGCCTGCTGCTCGCCGGTGATGCGCCGGGCGATCTCCGCCTCCGCCCCGCGCTGGAGGAGGAAGCCCACCACGGCCAGCGGGAGCACCGTGGCCGCCAGCATGAAGAGGATGAGCTGTTGGTAGAGCTTCATGCGGTGGAAGGGCCGCGGTCCGTCCAGGCTAGCTGGCCGTGGTCGCCTTGGCGATGGGAAGTCCCTTCGCCGGCGTCTGGAGATCGCGGTCGCTGCGCAGGTAGACGCTCCCGGGCAGCGCCTTGGCCCGCTTCTTCAGGTCCGCCGCCTGGCGCGCCAGCTGCGAGTGGCTGGCGGACACGCCGTCGCACATCACCGCGGCGATGGAGACGCTCATGATGGGGAACTGCCGCTTCTCGCCGTAGCGGTCGTCGCCCTCGATGTAGCCGCGCTCCCGGTCCTTCCAGTCGTAGTAGAGCGGGATGATCCGGTCGAACTCCTCCAGGCACCGCTGGCAGATCCGGTCCACGCTGCCGGGCGAGGTGATGAAGACGAAGTCGTCGCCCGCCACGTGGCCGAGGAAGTCGCTGGGGTCGCCCAGGTGGGCCAGCACCTGGCGGAGCAGGTCCCCGGTCTGGCGCACCACCGCGTCCGCCTTCGCGTAGCCGTAGTAGTCGTTGTAGGCCTTGAGGTTGTCCAGGTCGAGGTAGCAGAAGGCGAACGGCTGCTTCTCGCGCAGCCTCCGGAGCGTCTCGCGCTCGATGGCGGCGGACCCGGGCAGCTGGGTGGTGGGGGACGCGCCCATCTCCTGCTCGCGCCGCCGCAGCACCGACTCCACCCGCGCCCCCAGCTCCAGCGCGTCGAACGGCTTGACCAGGTAGTCGTCGCCGCCCAGCTTGAGCGCCTTCACCTTGGAGGACGTCTCGGCGCGCGCGGAGACGAAGATCACCGACAGGTGGCTGGAGGCGCGCTCCGCCTTCAGCTCCTCCAGGAAGGCGAACCCGTCGCCGTCCGGCAGGCTCACGTCCAGCAGCATCAGCTCCGGCCGGTGCTCGCGCAGCGACCGGCGGGCGTCCGCGATGGTGCCCTCGGTGGACACCTCGAAGCCCATGTTGGAGAGCACCTCGGCGCAGATGGCGGCGATCTTCGGGTCGTCGTCCACGATCAGCACCCGCCCCAGCTTCAGGCCGGTCCGCCCGCGCAGCAGCATGGAGTCCAGGGCGGAGTAGAGCTTGTCCTGGAAGATGGGCTTGAGGAGGAAGGCGTTGGCGCCGCGGCCCAGCGCGCGCGCCCGGTCGTCCGCGGAGGAGACCACCAGCACCTGGGCGTTCCGGGTGTCCGGGTCGTTGCGGATGATCTCCGTCAGCTCGATCCCGTCCACCTTCCCGCCCAGGTCCACGTCGACGATGACGATCTCCGGGCGGTATCTCCGGGCGAGCACCATGCCCTGGTCCGCGTTCCGCGCCACCACCACCGTGTGGCCGCGCGAGAGCAACAGGTGCTTGAGCGCGAAGCCGGCGTAGGGGTCGTCGTCCACCACCAGCGCCCTGCCGCGCGGCGGCGCCTGGCGCTTGGAGCCCGGCTCGGTGTCCTCGGGCGGGTCGAGGTACTCCGCCGCCGGCTCGACCGGCAGCACCGCCGCGAAGCGGACGCTGTTGTCCATGGGCTCCGCCCAGATGTGCCCGCCGTGGGCCTGGACGATGCTCCGCGAGATGGCCAGCCCCAGGCCGGTGCCGCGGGAGGTGCGGGTGCGCGGCGAGCGGGCCTGCTCGAACTTGTCGAAGATCCGCTCCAGGTCCGCCTCGGGGATGGGCTGCCCGGAGTTCCACATGGAGAGCACCAGGTAGCCCGGGACGTCGTCGGACGACCCCAGCGCCACCTGCACCTCGCCCTCGTCGTTGGTGTACTTGACCGCGTTGGTGAGCAGGTTGTTGAGCACCTGGTTGAGGCGGTTGGGGTCCGCCAGCGCGCGCAGCGGCGACGGCGGCAGCACGGTGGAGACGCGGATCTTCCTCTCGGCGAAGGCCGCGCCGTACTTCTCCACCGCCTTGCCCAGGAGCTCCTCGAACGCGACGAGCTCGAAGCTCATCCGCATCTTGCCCTTGGCCAGCTTGGTCAGGTCCAGCAGGTCGTCGACGATGCTGTTGAGCTTGTCGGTCGACTCCTTGGCCATGCCCAGGTAGCGCGCCTGCTTCTCGTTGACCTCCCCGGCGAGGAAGTTGAGCACCAGGTCCAGCGCGCCGGAGATGGCGGTGAGCGGCGTGCGCAGCTCGTGGCTGACGATGGAGACGAACTCCTCCTTCCGCTCCTCCAGCTGCTTCTGCTCGGTGATGTCGCGCAGCACCACGCACACCCCGCGGAAGATGTTGCGGGAGTCCACCACCGGGGAGACGGTGGACTGGAGCGTGCGGTCGTAGAGGTTGATCTCCTGGCGGATCACCTGCGAGCCGCCGTACTCCCAGCCGCGCATCAGCTCGAACGGGTGGAAGCCCAGGGTCTCCTGCAGGTAGCGCGAGGTCCAGTCCTGCGGCTCCTCGGGCAGATGGAGCATCTTCCGCGCCGCCGGGTTGAGGACGACGATGTCGTTCTTCTCGTCGGTGAGCAGCACCCCGTCGGCCATCGACTCCACCATCCGCTCGATCCGCCGGCGCGACTCCTCCTCGGAGGCGCGGAGGGTCAAGATGGCGTCGGTGGTCTGGTTGGCGAGCACGTCCAGCAGCTCGCCGTCCTCGTGGGTGTAGTGGTCCGCCTGCGAGGAGAAGAGGGACACCGTGCCCATCAGCCGGCTCTGCGCCAAGAGCGGCACGGAGAGCGCGCTGGCCATGGTGGCGGGCAGCCCCGGCTCCTGGCTGGTGGTGCCGGTGACGTGGGTGTGCAGGCGGTCCTCGGTGAGCAGCACCCCGGACTGCTTGCGGTAGGAGGCGATGGCCGAATCCTTCACCCACAGCAGCGCCTTGTCGGAGACCACGCCGTGGCAGCGGAGCCGGAGGATGGCGGAGGTGCCGTCGCCCACCGCCACCAGCGCCGCCGCGCAGTCGTACGGGAGCACGCGGGCGATGGCGCTCAGCACCCGGTCCACGATGACGTCGTAGGTGACCGCCTGGTTCGCCTGCTCGCGGGACACCTGGTACATCAAGGAGAGCGCCTCCACCCGCTTGTGCAGCTGCTGGAGGAGGCGGTCCTTCTCGCGCCGGAGCTGGGTGAACTCGAGCGCGTTCTTCACCGTCATGAACAGGTCGCCGAAGTCCCAGGGCTTGGTGACGTAGCGGTAGACCTGCCCCTGGTTGATGGCGGCGATCAGGTCCTCCGGCTCGGTGTAGCCGGTGAGGAGGATGGTGGTGACGTCGATCCCCTCGCCGCGCGCGGCGGTGACCAGCTCGATGCCGGTCATCTGCGGCATCTTCTGGTCGGTGATCAGGACGTCGATCTTCCGCTCCCGGAGGATGGGGAGCGCCTCGGCGCCGGAGGCGGCGATCCGCACCGTGTACCGGCGCTCCAGCATCTTCTGGAGCACCTCCAGCACCGAGGGCTCGTCGTCGACGCAGAGGATGGTGTAGCGCTGATCGGAGGGGCCAGCCATCGAGGGGCCGAGGAGTCTAGCGGGGGCTTTCTGGAGCGTCGACGGGCACGGCGTCCAGGATCACGGGCCGGGCCGGCTCCGGCGCGGGGGTGGGCGGGGCCGGCGGCGGCTCGGCGTCCAGCGCTTGCAGGGCGCACACCCGCGAGAGCTCCAGCACCGCCCACGCCAGGGCGGCCAGCAGCCCGGCGATCACCCGCGCCCAGAGCGACGCGGCGGGCGATCCGGCCGCCCCCGCCATGGCGGCCAGGGAGGACCCGCCCATCTCCACCATCCAGCGGATGAGGCCGGTCACCAGCACGACCGTCACCGGCGGCCCCGGCCGCTCCGCCAGCATCCGGGCAGACGCGGCGAGTGAAGCGCTGAAGGGCTCGCCCCGGATGGTCGAGCGGGCGAGCGCCAGGTCCGACCAGACGGTGGCGAAGAGGGCCAACAGCACCCCGCCGGACAGCGTCACGGAGAGCGCGAGCGACGGGCCCGCCGCGGCGCCCCGCCCCGCCTCGTGGAGGTACGCCACCAGCGACGCCAGCATCCCGGTCCACCACCAGAGCCGCACGGTGAGCTCCAGCATGGTGGAGAGGCCGAAGTAGCCCAGGGCGCGCGCGGGGCCCTCCCCGAAGGCGGCGTAGAGGATCACCGCGCGGGCGGCGCGGCAGCCCACCCACCCCGCGAAGAGGGCCAGCATCCCCGCGGAGAGCACCAGGCCGTCGCCCTGCTGGAAGCCGTCGAGCAGGACCAGGGGCGCGGCCATGCCCGCGAAGACCTCGCCGGACCCCACCAGGAAGAGCGCCAGCGCCGGCCAGACCTTGGAGAGCGCCCGGCGGAAACCACCGCGAAGTGCGACCGAGACAGTCACGGGCAAAGAGCGTAGCGTCCGCATCCCATGATTGACCATTTCACGCTCACCGTGCGGGACATCAAGGCCAGCGTGGCCTTCTACACCGCGGCGCTGAAGCCGCTGGGCTACGCCGTGAAGATGGACTTCGGCGACTTCGTCGGCTTCGGGGACGAGCGCAAGCCGTACTTCTGGTTGAAGAGCGGCGCCGGCGTCACCCCCACCCAGCCCATGCACATCGCCTTCGCGGCGAAGAACCGGGCCCTGGTGGACGCCTTCCACGACGCGGCGCTCAGGGCCGGCGGCATGGACGACGGCAAGCCGGGCCTGCGCGAGCAGTACCACCCCAACTACTACGGCGCGTTCGTGCTCGACCTGGACGGCCACCCCATCGAGGCGGTGTGCCACCAGTCGCCGGACGCGGCCAAGACGGCGGCCCCGAAAGCCGCGGCCGCGAAGAAGCCGGCGGCCAAGAAGGCCGCCGCGAAGAAGCCCGCCCCCGCCGCGAAGAAGAAGGCGAAGGCGAAGGCCCGCCGCTAGGGTTTGACGGGGTCGCTGACCTTGGGAGGCGGCTTGCCGCCCGCCTCCTGGGCCGTGCTCTGGATGGAGTACCGGACGAGCTGCTTGAGCACCTCGTTCCGCTTCACGTTCCCCAAAAGCACCTTGAGGTCCTCATAGAGCGTGGGGTCGTTGATGATCGCCCCCAGCGACCCTTCGCCCGACTTCACCTTGGCGGTGATCTTCCGGATGTCGGCGGCGGTGGCGCCGAGGTCGACGAACATCCCCTTCGCGTCGCCGTAGATCAGCTGGTGGACGGCGCTGTCCTTGCTGGTGCGCGCGTCCTCCACCAGCTTGGCCAGCTCGCCGGCGGCGTTGCCCAGCTGGGTGATCGCCGCGCCCGACTTGCGGTCGAAGATCAGCGCGTGGGCCGGGCCTTCGCCTTCCTTGATCTCCCGGACGATGGCCTCCACGTCGTTGGCGGAGCGCTGGACCTTGGAGGCGCTGGCGGCGAGCGCGGTGAGCACCTGCTTGGCGTCCTCCCCGGCCTGCTTGTCGAAGATGGCGACGTGGAGCGGGCCCTCCCCCTTCTGCACCGCCTCCAGGATGTTCCGGGCGGCCTTCACCGCCGCCGCCACGTCGTTCTTGATCTCCGGCTGGGTGTACGAGGAGATGCCGCCCTTGAGGTCGCGGGTGATCTGCACCGCGTTGTCGAGGATCTCGGTGGAGGTCTTGATCAGCGCGGTGAGCTCGCCGGAGGACCCGGTCTGCAGGTTGCCGCCGTTGGAGACCTGGGGCGACTCCGGGCTCCCCAGGGAGATGTCCACCGCCTTGTCGCCCAGCACCCCGCGGTTGTTGACCCGCGCCACCGAGTCCGCGCGGATGCGGTCCGCGAACGACTCGCTGATCTTCATCTGGACGTGGATCCGCTTGTCCTGGAGGTCCTTGGAGAAGTCGATGGAGGTGACGCGGCCGCAGTCCAGGCCGCCCAGCCGCACCGGCGCGTCGAGCGACAGCCCGTCCACGTTGTCGAACGCCGCGTGGTAGGTGAACTTCTTGTCGAAGATCTGGTGGTTGCTGCCGATGGAGAAGATCACGATCGCCGCGAGGGCCAGCCCGACCCCCAGGAACAACCCGACGCGGATGATCTGACGGCGTTCCTTCGCCGCGCTGGACGTCATGGCCGTGCCTCCCGGTTCAGATCTGTCTTCCGGGCGTCGAAGAACGCCCGGACCTCCTGCCGCTCGCTCTGCTGCATCTGCTGCACGGTGCCCACCTGGACGATGCGCCGGCCGTGGAGCATGGCCATCCGGTCGGAGACGCGGAAGGCGCTGTCCATGTCGTGGGTGACGACGATGGAGGTGCACCCCAGCTGGCGCTTCATGGAGACGATCAGGTCGTCGATCACCCGGGTGGAGATGGGGTCCAGGCCAGTGGTCGGCTCGTCCCAGAGGATCACCTCCGGGTCGGTGGCGATGGCGCGCGCCAGCCCCACCCGCTTGCGCATGCCGCCGGAGAGGTCGGACGGGTTCATGTCCTCGATGCCGGGGAGGTTGATCAGCTCCAGCTTGCGCTTGACGATCTGGTGGAGGTCCTCGGCGGACATGCTCCGGTCGTGCTCGCGCAAGGGGTAGGCGATGTTCTCGCCCACGGTGAGCGAGTCGAACAGCGCCGCGCCCTGGAACACCATCGCCACCCGCTTGCGGATGGGGAGGAAGGCGTCCTCGTCCAGGCCGGTGATGTCCTGCCCGTCGAACACCACCCGGCCCGCGTCAGGCTCCTGCAGGCCGATGAGGCACTTGAGCAGCACGCTCTTGCCGGTGCCGGACCCGCCGATCACGGTGAGCGTCTCGCCCTTGCGTATCTCGAGGTCCAGGCCCTCGTAGATCTTCTTGGGGCCGAAGGCCTTGTGGAGGCCCTCGAAGCGGATGAGGGGGTCGCTCATAGGGCCATGAACAGCTTGGTGAGGAGGAAGTCGGACAGGCACACCGCCACCGAGGCGATGGCCACCGTCTCCGTGGTGGCGCGGCCCACGCCCACCGTCCCGCCGCGCACGTTGAAGCCCTGGTAGCAGCCCACCACCCCGATGATCGCCCCGAACACCACGCTCTTGGCGATGCCCGACCCGAAGTCCATCAGGTTCGCCACCTCCACCACCGACCGGTAGAACTCGCGCAGCGAGATCTCGTACTGGAGCCACACCACCAGCGACCCCGCCACCAGCCCCAGCACGTCCGCCAGGGTGGTCAGCGCCGGCAGCACCACCGAGCACGCCACCAGCCGGGGCACCACCAGCTTCTTCACCGGGTCCGCGCCCAGCGCCCGGATGGCGTCCACCTGCTCGGTGACGGTCATCGACCCCAGCTCCGCGGCGATGCCGGAGCCGATCCGCGCGCCCACCGTGAGCGCCATCAGCACCGGGCCCAGCTCGCGGAAGAGCGTGAGCACCACCACCTTCCCCACCGTGTGCTGCACGCCGAAGCGGGCGAGGAAGAACGCGAACTGCAGCGAGAGCACCAGCCCCACCACCGCGGAGGTCAACGCCGCGATGGAGATCGACTTCACCCCCAGCGTCTCGATCTGGGTGGCGATCTCCGCCCACGGGTACGGCGGCCGGAGCCCGCGGGTGACCGAGCGCCAGAACAGCATCGCCACCCCACCCAGCGCCTCCAGCAGGCGCCACAGGCGCAGCAGCAGGGGGTTGCGCACGGTGTAGAGCTTCGCGACGTACGCCGCCTCCTGCTGGACCATCTCCACCAGCGGCGCCGGCCCGGTGGGCGGGCCCGAGGCGGGCTCGGGCGTCGGTCCCGGCGGAGAGGCGCTCATCGGGCCGCCTCGGAGTGGAACTCGGAGAGCACGCGTTCGAAGCTCTGGCGCTTCTCGTCGAAGCGACCCGGCGGCGAGAGATAGGTGAAGTCGTAGACGCAGCCGTCCTTCTTCAGGACCACCAGCATCATCTCCACCGGGACGCCGTCCAGCTTCGCCTTGTAGCGCGAGCGGAGCGAGTCCCGTCCGTCCATGGTGGCGCGCCGCTCCTCCACCAGCTCCCGGTCCGTGAAGCCCATCAGCAGGTGCTGGGTGAGCACCTCCAGGGACGCGTCGACGTCCGGGGCGCAGGTGGAGTTGACCGCCAGCGAGTGCGGGGAGTCGTTGGAGACGTAGGCCACGTCGTTGGACTCGACGTCCAGCGGCCGCCAGCCACGCGACAGCTCGCCGACGCGGTAGCGGACGCCGTCCTTGGCGAACACGCCCTGCTGGAAGGTGTGGCTGGCGCAGCCGAGCAGCGGCAGCAGCGCCAGGGGGAACAGGCGAAGCATGGCCGGAGGAGACCTCAAGCGTACCGCGCGTCCAATGAATTGACTCTATACGCATGTTCAGGGAGTATCCCGATACTGAAAGCCTGTGCCGTCCCTGGCCGCACGGCCGGAGGGTGGACAACCGGGAGGGGAGCTGCGTGGAAGAGTTGACCGAACGCCAGCGGGAGATCCTGAACTTCATCGTGAAGGAGACCGAGTCGCGGGGCTTCCCACCGACCATCCGGGAGATCGGCGAGGAGATGGACATCCGGTCCACCAACGGGGTGAACGACCACCTCAAGGCGCTGGAGCGGAAGGGGTACCTGCTGCGGGGAGAGCAGCAGAGCCGGTCCCTGGTGCCCACCAAGCGCGCGAGGCTGGTGCTGGGGCTGGGCGCCCGGAAGGACGCCGACCTGGTGGACGTGCCGGTGCTGGGCCGGGTGGCCGCGGGCGCGCCGTTGCTGGCCACGGAGAACATCGAGGACTCGGTCCGGATCGACAGCTTCCTGCTGGGCGGGAGCGGGCGGGAGGTGTTCGCCCTGAGGGTGAAGGGGGAGTCGATGATCGACGACGGGATCTTCGACGGGGACTTCATCTTCGTGCGCAAGGCGCCGTCCGCGCAGCCGGGCGACATCGTGGTGGCGCTGATCGAGGACGAGGCCACCGTGAAGCGGTACTACCCGGAGGGGGACCGGGTGCGGTTCCAGCCGGCGAACGCCACCATGCAGCCCATCTACGTCCACAAGTCGGAGTTCCGGTCGACGATGATCCTGGGGCAGGTGGTGGGGGTGTACCGGAAGCTGCAGAACGCGCGGGCCTAGGGACACTTCGGCGCGGTCCCGCCGTCCAGGCCGCGCCGGAGCCGCTCGCAGGCGGCGGTGGCGGTGGCGCGCTCGCCGGCCGCCTTCGCCAGCCGGGCCGTGCGCAGCTGGAGCTCCTGGTCCTTCTCGGCGTCGGGCTCGGCGGCGGTGTGCTGCAGGAGCTTGAGCGCATCCCCGCGCCGGCCCACCTGCTCCAGCAGCTCCGAGAGCTCCAGCACCTCGCGGACCTCCTCTCCTGACGCGGCGGCGAGCGCGGCGTCCACCTCGGAGAGGCCGCCGTCGCGGTCCCCCAGCGCCAGCTTCACGCGGGCGAGCGCGGCGTGGACGGCGCCGGTGGGCCTGGCGCGGAGGGAGGATTCGTAGGCGACCTGCGCGCCGGGGAGATCGCCCAGCTTCTCCGCCACCCGCCCCGCCATCTCCCAGGGGATGGGGTCGTTGGAGGCGCGCTCGGCGGCCTGCTGGTAGGTGGTCAGCGCGGAGCGGAGCTCGCCGAGGCGGACCTCGAGGTCGCCCTGCTCCTCCAGCAGGTCCGGGGTGCGCGCGCCGGCGTCGGCGCCGCGCTGGAGGACCTCGCGGGCGCGGGCGAGGGAGAGCGGCTGCAGCTCGCGGGCGGCGCGGAGGTAGAGCTCGGAGCGGTGGGCTTCCTGGGGCGCGCGGGCGGCGGCGCGCTCGAAGGCGTCGGCGGCCTCGTCCGGGCGGCCGGCGCGGTGGGCCAGCTCGCCCAGCTGTTCGAGGGCGTTGAAGTCGTTGGGGGAGAGGGCGAGGGCGCGGCGGAGCGCGGTCTCCGCCTCGTCGCGGCGGCCGAGCTGGGCGAGGATGAACCCCTTCCGGCTCCAGCTGGTGCCGCGGTTGGGGTCGCGGGCGAGCGCGTCGTCGAAGTGCTGGAGGGCGTCGTGGAGCTTGCCTTCGGAGAGGGCGATCTCGCCGAGCGCGGCGGGGAGCCGCGGGTCGTCCGGGGCGTCCTTCTTCACCTCGGCCAGCTCCGCGAGGGCGGTCTTGAAGTCGCCCTTGAGGTAGGCGGTCTGGGAGGCCAGGTAGTGGCCCTCCGCGCGCTCCTTCGGCGTCGGCCCCGAGGCGGGGCAGGCGGCGAGGAGCGCGAGCAGGAGAACGGCGGTGAGCCTAGGCACCTTCGAGGCTCGCCTTGAGGTCCAGCCACTGGCGCGGCGTGACGACGCGGATGAGGTCGCCGACCGGGAGGAAGTCGCGGATGTTGCCGGTGATCAGCAGCTCCGCCTGGCCGGTGAATGCCACATCGGCGAAGGGTTGGTCGGTGGGATCGAGAAGCTGACGGGCGAAATGAGCGCCTTCAATTTCCTCGCCTTCCGTGTTGATGAGGGCCAGGAGGACCATGGCGTCGGGAAGGTGGATCCGCGTGAGCGTCGGTCGGACGAGCACCTCGCGATACTCGCTCAGGATCCGCTGATCGTAGAGCGGCACCAGGTTGCCGGACTTGAGGTCGTCGACGACGCGCCCGGGAGGCGACCCGCCCTTCTTCATCAGCCCCGACACCAGGACATTGGTGTCGATGACCACCCTCACCTCGCGACCTGTTCCTTCTCGCGACGCTCTCTTCGAGCTTCATCGATGATCTGGTCGATCTCCTCATCGGTCAGCTTGTCCAGCCCAGCCTCGGCCGCCTGGGCCCGGATCCTTTCCAGGGCTTCCCCGGCGCTCTGGCGCATGTACGCCTGGAGCTTCTCCAGGCGCTTGAGATCAGCGATCGGGATCAGCGCCACCTGCGGCTTCCCGTTGCGCGAGATGATCACGCGCTCACCGCCGAAGGCGACTCGACTGAGGATGTCCGAGATCTGCTCCCGGACCTCGCTGGCTGGAATCTCGATGGGGTCGGCCATGGCAGCACCTCCATCGTACAATATATCCATTGAATCCATTTTGTACAAATCAACCATTCATCCCTCCCCCTTCACCTCGTACCTGAGCACCAATTCTACCGACGCATCCGACACCCGCACCTCCCCCGGCCCCTCCCGGAACCGCCCGCCGTCCCCGCGCGCGAGCGGGCGTAGCGCCCACGGCAGCGGGTCGTTCGGCGTGAGGTGGTCCACCTCTTCCCCGTGCAGCCACAGCTCCCCGTCCAGCTCCGGGTAGAGCGGCACCGGAGGATTTCCCGAGAGATCGATGACGTTCCCCGGCTTCACCCCACCCCGCTGGAGCGTCCGCTCCTCCATGTCCACGCCCACGTGGACCAGCAGCTCCGCGCCGCCCCAGTCCGGGTCCACCTTCACCGCCTCCAGCGACTTCAGCGTCAGCCATTGCCTCGGCTCGGCCACCTTCCCCAGCACCATCACCGTCGGCCCCAGCGTCCCGGACGCGAGGTGGCCGGTCCACGTCTCGAACCTTCGCCCCTCCATGGACCCGGGCGCCCCCATCGCCACGCCGCGCTCGGCCGCGTCGTAGGCGAACACCATGGTGAACGCCCGCACCCGCCCGAAGCAGCCGCCCGCCCCCTTCCGGATGGTGGTCCGCCACGTCCCGGAGTCGAGGAAGAACCGCCCCTCCTCCCGCTCCACCGCCGGCTTGTCCCCGGGGAGCGGCACCTGGTCCGGCAGGTGCGTGTGCCCGGCGATGACGGTCTCCACCGACCCGTCCGCCAGCACCGGCTCGAACTTGGCCATCTCCGCCGGCGGCACCTCCGAGTCCAGGGTGAGCTGCGACGCCGTCCCGGACAGCCCCATCAACGTCCGCAGGACCTCGAACGGGACCGACTTCAGCGCCCACCCCGCCACCAGCCGCTTCAGCGACGACACGTTCAGCCGCTTCGCCTCGGACACCACGAAGGGGTGCTGCTCCGCGGCGTCGATGGCGTCGCGGATGATCGGGCGCAGCGCCTCGAACGTCTCCTGGTCCGACTGCCCGAACTCCCGCGCCATGTACGTGAGCAGGAGCGAGAACGGCCGCACGTCGTCGAACTCGGTGAGCGCGATGAAGAGCCAGCGCAGCGCTTGCCCGCGCGGCCCGTCTTCCCGCAACGCCCGCGCGTAGCGCGCGCGGAAGCAGGTCGCCATCCGCGTCGCGACGTCACAGGTGAGGTAGTCCCCCAGGCACGGCCGCAGGTAGATCTCCGGCGCGACGCCCAGCGCCTTCCCGTCCGCCACCGCCACCGGGAAGTTCCACGCGTCGTACTCGTGTCCGTGCCGGATCCGCACGCCGTAGCCGGCCCCGTCCACCCCGCGCGGATAGTCCAGCACGTGAGGGAACGGCGCTCCCGTGTCGCCGTCCGGCGCCTCCACCGCCAGCAGCTGGCGCACGCGCGCGCGCGTGGACGGCCAGGCGTTCACCAGCCGGTCGTGGTTGCCGGGCATGAAGCGGGCCCGGATCTTCACCCCGTCCGGCAGCTTCGACGGCAGCCCCTGGAACTCGTACTCGCCTCTGGTGACGAAGCGCTCGATGGCCGGCCAGCACCCGGCGTTGTCGCGCACCACGTGGTCGAGGATGCGGTGGACGGCATCCCGGAGGGAATTGCCGTCGCGGTCTTCCCCGGTGCCGAGGTCCGACGGCCGCGCGCCCGACTCGTCGAAGAACCACAGCGGGGTGCGGTGGATCTCGAAGATGTCGCCCGCGAACACCAGCTCCACCTCGCGCGAGCGCCGGTGCTCCACGAGGTCGTGGATCTGCGCGAAGAACCGCTGGAACGCCTCCGGCGTGACGTTGCGCCGCACCTCCAGCTCGTGCACCTCTCCATCCACGACGAAGCGAAGGGCGTCGTGTGACGTGTGCTGGAAGTGCAGGTCCGAGATGACGGCGAGCACGCTGGAGACGGGACCCTAGCACCGGACTCACCCCCCACCGGCCCAGCGGCGCAGGAACTCCGCCACCACCGGGTCCCCACCCGCCTGCACGTCCGCCCGCAGCGCTCGCAGCACCAGGGCCTGCTCCTCCGGATCCTCCAGCGCCAGCGCGGTGGCCCGGGTCATGGGCCCGCGCCCCACGCTGGCCGCGGTGGGCGCCCCGTCCGACCGCGCGCGCTGCTGCGCGTCCGCGGACCGCCGCGCCAGCCGCAGGATCAGCGCCCGGTGCACCGGCTGCTCCGACCGCCGCGGCTCGTACCGCTGGAGCGACTTGTGGATGCGCAGCTCCAGGTCCACGTTCAGGAGCCAGGGCAGGCGAGCGGCGGCCACCGGGGACGCCCTCGGGCCGAAGTGCGAATAGCTGAACATGGGTTCAGTATACAGCCAGGACTGACACGCCTCAGCGGCCGGCGGGCGGAATCGGCCCCAGGTGCTCCAGCGGGTCCACCGGCACGCCGCCCCTCCGCACCTCGAAGTGGAGGTGTGGCCCGGAGGTGCGTCCAGATTCGCCCACCGTGGCGATCACCTGCTCCGGCCGCACGCGCTGACCGGACTTCACGCGCAGGTCGCGGTTGTGGGCGTACAGCGTGATCAACCCGCCGGCGTGCTCGACGATGACGATCTTCCCGTACCCCGGCTGGTCGCCCGCGAAGAGCACGGTCCCCTCGGCGGCGGTCTTCACCGGCGTCCCGGCGGGCGCGGCGAGGTCGATCCCGTCGTGCGGCTCGGCGCCCTTGCGGCCGAAGCGCGCGTAGAGGACGCCGCGCACCGGCCAGCCCAGGTCGCCCTTCCCCTGCCCCGGCCGGGTCGACGGCACGGGCGCTCGCCGCGCGGCGGGGGGCGGCCGCGCGTGGGCGGAAGGCACCGGATCCGGATCCGCCGCGACCGCGCCCGTTCGCTCCTCCGTCTCCGGCGTGCCTCCGTCCGAAGCCCCCGCCGCCACCTCCACCTCGCGCACCTCGGTCGCGCCGGGGATGAGCAGCTTCTGGCCGATGCCCACCGCGCGCGGGTCCTCGATGCCGTTCAAAGCCATCAGCTCGTCCACGCTCACGCCGTACGCCCGGGCGATCCGGTAGAGCGTCTGCCCGGGGGTCACCACGTGGACCACGCTCACCAGGTCCGGCTCCACGTGCCCCGGATCCAGCGGAGGCACATACCCGCTCCCCTCCGGCCGCGGCGGCGCGCCCGAGCACGCCAGCGCCGCCGCGCCGATGCAGAGCAGCCCCGCCGCCCGCATCACCCGCCCGGCTTCGAGAACCCGTCCACCGCCCACGTCTCCAGCTCCGGCAGCATCGGGTGGTCGGTGAGATCCAGCTGCAGCGGGGTGACGGAGATCAGCCCCTCGCGCAGCACGGCGTTGCAGTCCGATCCGGGGACGTCCTCGTGGAGGAACTCGGAGCCGCCGATCCAGTAGTACTTCCGCCCGCGCGGGTCGACGTTCTCCACCACCTCGTACCCGTAGGAGTGCTTCCCCAGCTTGGTGATCCGGTACCCCTTGGGCTCCTTGGGCGGAACGTTCACGTTCAACAGCATCCGCCGCCCGCCGCCCTTCTCCAGCAGCGCCTTCACCAGCGACCCGGCGAAGCGCGCCGCGTGGGTGAAGTCGAACTGCCTCCGCGACACCAGGGAGACCGCCACCGACGGCAGCCCCAGCAGGTACCCCTCCATCGCCGCCGCCACCGTCCCCGAATACGTCACGTCGTCCGCCAGGTTCGCGCCGTGGTTGATGCCGGAGACGAGCACCGCCGGGAGGTTGTCCTTCATCAGGTGGTGGGCGGCGAGGTACACGCAGTCGGCCGGCGTCCCGTCCACCGAGTACCACCGCTCCCTCACGCGCGAGATCCGCAGCGGCCGGTGGAGCGAGATGGCGTGGGACGCGGCGCTCTGCTCGCGGTCCGGCGCCACCACCCACACCTCTCCCAGCGGCTCCAGCGCCCCCACCAGCGCGCGCAGGCCGTCGGAGTAGTGGCCGTCGTCGTTGCTGACCAGGATCCGAATCGGTCAGCGCCCCCGGGCCAGGGCAGCGCGGCCGCCGTAGCGCGCGGCGGGCCCCAGCTCCTCTTCGATGCGCAGCAACTGGTTGTACTTGGCGACGCGGTCGGACCGGGACGCGGAGCCGGTCTTGATCTGCCCGCAGTCGCAGGCCACCGCCAGGTCGGCGATGGTGGTGTCCTCCGTCTCTCCCGACCGGTGGCTCATCACCGACGTGTACCCGGCGCGGTGGGCGGTGCGGACCGCGTCCAGCGTCTCGGTGATGGTGCCGATCTGGTTCACCTTCACCAGGATGGAGTTGGCGACGCCGGCCTGGATGCCGCGGGTGAGGCGGGTCACGTTGGTGACGAAGAGGTCGTCGCCCACCAGCTGGATCTTCCCGCCCAGCGCCGAGGTGAGCTTCTTCCACCCGTCCCAGTCGTCCTCGGCGCAGCCGTCCTCGATGGAGGCGATGGGGTACCGGGACACCAGCCCCGCGTAGTAGTCGACCAGCTTCGCCGCGTCGTACTCCTTGCCCTCGCCCTTGAGCTTGTACTTCTTGTCCGCTTTGTCGAAGAGCTCCGAGGCGGCCACGTCCAGCGCGAGCGCGATCTGCTCTCCGGGCTTGAACCCCGCCGCGCCCACCGCCTCCATGATCAACTTCAAGGCTTCCTCATTCGCGGGCAGATCCGGCGCGTAGCCGCCCTCGTCGCCGACACCCGTGGAGAGCTTGCGGTCCTTCAGGATCTTCTTGAGCGCGTGGAAGATCTCCGCGCCCCAGCGCAGCCCTTCGGCGAACGACGGCGCGCCCACCGGCATCACCATGAACTCCTGCACGTCCACCCGGGTGTCCGCGTGGGCGCCGCCGTTGAGGATGTTCATCATCGGCACCGGGAGCGTCCGCGCCTGCGCGCCGCCGAGGTACCGGTACAGCGGCAGCCCGTGCGACGTGGCGGCGGCGTGCGCGTTCGCCATCGACACCGAGAGCAGCGCGTTCGCCCCCAGCTTCGACTTGTTGGGGGTGCCGTCCAGCTCCAGCATCCTCGCGTCGAGCGCGACCTGGTCGGACGCGTCCATCCCCACCACCTCGGGGGCGATGGTGTCGTTGACGTTGGCCACCGCCTTCTTCACGCCCTTGCCGCCGTAGCGGGCCTTGTCCCCGTCGCGCAGCTCCACCGCCTCGTGCTCGCCGGTGGACGCGCCGGAGGGGACCGCGGCGCGGCCCACGCTGCCGTCCGCCAGGGCCACCTCGACCTCCACCGTGGGGTTCCCGCGCGAGTCGAGGATCTCGCGCGCCCGGACGTTGACGATCTCGGTCATGGGCGCGCGATGTACCCTGTTCGACCATGGCCCTCAAGCAGCCCGTCCGGAGACCACCCCCAGGGCGCAGGCAGCCCAATCAACCCGACCCGCAGGTCGTCGCCAGCCGCTCGCGCGGGGCCCTGCTCGGGCTCGCGGTGGGGGACGCCCTGGGCGCCACCAACGAGACGAAGCGGTTCCCGGCCCCGCCCTTCCCGGAGATGCTCACCGGGCTGCAGACGGAGATGAAGGGCGGCGGGCCGTTCCAGGTGAAGCCGGGGCAGGTGACCGACGACACCCAGATGGCCTGCTGCATCGCCGCCGGGCTCGCCGCCATCGGCAAGTACGACGCGCTGGACGTGGCCAAGCGCTACCTGGCCTGGCGCCCGCATGCGCTGGCCATCCGGGACGCGGAGGGCAACGTCACCTCCTCCGACATCCCGGAGCAGATCGGCAAGGCGCTCGACGAGATGCAGGGCGGGCGGATGGCCCAGACGGCGGGGAAGCTGGTCTGGCTGCGGAGCGCGCGGCAGGCGGCCGGCAACGGCTCCCTGGCGAGGACCGCGCCCATCGGCGTGAAGTACGCCAACGACGAGGAGGCGCGCGCCCAGGCGTCGCTGGACGACTGCGCCCTCACCCACTTCGACCCGCGCTGCCAGATGGCGTGCGCCGCGCTCAACGGCGCCATCTCGCGGGCCATCACCCAGATCAAGCCGCTGTCGCCGGACGACCTGGCGGACGGCGCGCTCTCCGGGGTGGCGGTGGCCGGCGCGCTGTTCGCCCGCTGGGACGAGGCGCAGGAGTTCGCCCGCGACGCGCAGTACGCCGCCCAGTGCGTGCGCGAGGACATCGACGCCGCCCGCCAGCCGGACCCGCAGCTGTTCGGCCCGGAGTTGCACCTGTTCAGCATGATGAGCTTCGTGCGGGTGTCCTTCCGGCTGGCGTGGTGGGAGCTGTTCCACGCCCAGACCTTCGAGGCGGCGCTGATCGACGTGGTCAACCGCGGTGGGGACTCGGACACCAACGCGGCGATCACCGGCGCGCTCCTGGGCGCCTTCCACGGCGCGGAGGCCATCCCGGAGCACTGGTGGAAGACGGTGCTGGACGCGGTCCCCGCCCAGCGCGGGCCGCTGCTGGACGTGTATCACCCGAACACCTTGCTGAGCGTGTTGGGGTAGATTGCGCGCCCCTTCGAGGAGGGCTTCACCGACATGGGCATGTTCGACGGCAAGGTGGTGATCATCACGGGCGCGGGGGCGGGGATCGGGCGGTCGCACGCGCTGGCGTTCGCGAAGGAGGGCGCGAAGGTCGTGGTGAACGACCTGGGCTCGGACCGCCACGGCGGCGGGAAGAGCTCCGAGGCCGCCGACAAGGTGGTGGACGAGATCAAGAAGGCCGGCGGCGAAGCGGTGGCGAACTACGACTCGGTGGCCACCCGCGAGGGCGCGGACGCCATCCTCTGGAGCGCGCTGAGCAAGTTCGGGAAGGTGGACGTGCTGGTGAACAACGCCGGCGTGCTCCGCGACCGGTCGTTCCTCAACATGTCGGAGGCGGACTGGAACCTCGTCCAGGACGTCCACATCAAGGGCACCTTCTTCTGCAGCCAGGCGATCGGCCGCCAGCTCAAGCTCCAGGGGAAGGGCGGGCGGATCATCAACACCACCTCGGTGTCCGGGCTGATGGGGAACTTCGGGCAGGGGAACTACTCGGCGGCCAAGGCGGGCATCTACGGGCTGACCCGCACCCTCTCCATCGAGTTCCAGAAGTTCGGCGTGACGGTGAACGCCGTCGCCCCCGAGGCCCTCACCCGCATGACCGAAGACCTGCCGATCCTCAAGGGCCTCACCGCCGGGGAGGTGGGGCCGCAGTTCATCAGCCCCGCGGTGCTCTTCCTCGCGTCCGACCTGGCGGCCGACGTCAACGGCGAGGTGATCGGCGTGCGCGGGCCGAAGCTCTTCATCTACCGGATGCAGGTCACCGAGGGCGTGGACAAGGACCCCAAGAAGGGCCTGTGGACGCCGCAGGAGATCAAGGAAGCCTGGTCGAAGATCGGCGCCTGACGCCCGAGTGGCTGGGCGGCCGGGCCGCCCTCAGACCGACATGTCGATGATCACCACGCCGCGCCCAGGCTTGTCCTCGTCCTGGTCGCTCTTGCGGCGCGGGCGCTCGCGCTCGTCCTCGGAGGCCGGGAGCGGAAGCTCGACCGCGGGACGCTCGCGCTCTTGTTCCTGCCGCAGCCGTTCGCGGCGCTTGATCTCTTCGATGATGAACGCGTCGAGCATCCCGCTGAACCCGATTGTACGCCCCAACGACCGACCCGCCCCCAAGGGAAATTTAATGCAAGGTAGGGACCTTGTCCCTCACCTCCAAGTCAGCGGAATTACTGGGTGCTGCGCGCCTCCCCCGTCCCGCCCTTGCTGAACCTGGTGAGACGATCTTAATCGCTCGAAGCGGGCCCGCAAGCCGAGGTGGAGTCACTTCGAGGACTCGACCCTCCGCTTCATGTCCTCCAGCATCTTGGGGAGTTGGTTCTCCACCATCGCGTTGACGATGGTCTTGGGAATGAGCGGGCCCAGCGCCATCTCGATGGTGTAGGTGGCCTTGGTCTGGCCTTCGCCGCTGGGCTCCAGGACCCACGAGCCTTTGTTGTCCTTCATGAACTCACCCTCGATGAAGGACCAGGAGACCTTCGAGGGGCGGTCCTCGGTCATCCGCAGGGAGTACTTGATGCTCTTCATCAGGTCGACCTTGTACTGGACGTCGACCTGGTTGCCCTTGCGGTTGGAGGTCTTGATCTCCTTCACCTCCTTCATGAACTCCGGGTACTTCTCGTAGGCGGTGATGACGTCGAACACCTTGTCGGGCGGGGCGTTGATGACGATGGAACGGGAGGCTCCGGGCATGGCGATCTCCTTACTCCTCTCCTACAGCGCGTAGCTGGGCTTCTTGTCGAACTTGTGCACCGAGGTGATGTAGCGGACGGTGCCGGTCTTGGACCGCATCACCACCGAGTGGGTCTCCGCGCCGCCGGTGAAGAAGCGGACGCCCTTGAGGAAGTCGCCGGTGGTGACGCCGGTGGCGGCGAACATCACCTCGCCGCGGGCCAGCTCCTCGGCGATGTAGATCTTGTCCAGGTCGGTGATCCCCATCTTCTTGGCGCGCGCCTTCTCCTCCTCGTTGCGGAAGCGGAGCTGGCCCTGCATGTCCCCGCCCACCGAGCGCACCGCGGCGGCGGTGATCACCCCCTCCGGCGCGCCGCCGGACCCCATCAGCACGTCCACGCCGGTCTCCTCGAAGCAGGTGGCGATGCCGGCGGCGACGTCGCCGTCGTCGATCAGCCGGATGCGCGCGCCGGTGGAGCGGACCTCCTTGATCAGGTCCTTGTGGCGGTCGCGGTCGAGGATGATCACGGTGAGGTCGTCGATGGTCCGGCCCATCTTCTCGGAGATGCTGCGCAGGTTCTCGGTGGGGCTCTTGGACAGGTCGATGGCGCCCCGCGCGCGCGGGCCCACCACCAGCTTCTCCATGTACGTGTCCGGGGCGTTGAGCAGGTTGCCGGAGGAGCCCAGCGCGACCACGGAGATGGCGCCCGGCCGGCCGTAGGCGCAGAGGTTGGTGCCCTCCAGCGGGTCGAGCGCGATGTCCACCGGCGGCGCCCCGTCGGAGGCGCGGCCCACCTTCTCGCCGATGTAGAGCATGGGCGCCTCGTCGCGCTCGCCCTCGCCGATGACCACCGTGCCGGCGATGTTGAGCGCGTCGAAGGCGCGGCGCATCGCGTCCACGGCGGCCTGGTCGGCGTCGTTCTTCTGGCCGCGCCCCATCAGGCGGGCGGCGGCGATCGCCGCGATCTCGGTGACGCGCACCACTTCCATCGCCAGGTTTCGGTCCATGGCTCTCCTCGGAGGTTCTCGTTCAGGGCTTCGTGGGTGGGCCGCCCGGCTCCTTGAGGAGCCGCACCAGCTCGGGCGGAAAGCGGATCGGCCGGCCCTCGGCGTTCACGCAGGCGTGGAGGGTGCGGCCCGCGCAGAGCAGCGTCGGGTCGCCCTCGCGGCGGACCTCGTAGCCGAAGGTCATGGAGACGCGGCGGAGCTCCTGGACGACGGTGCGGACGACCAGCAGGTCGTCGTAGCGGGCGGGCTGGTGGAAGTGCGCGTGCGCCTCCACCACCGGGAGCCGGGCGCCGTCCTTCTCGATGTCCTTGTAGGGGCGGCCGCGGGCGCGGATGTACTCGCAGCGGGCCAGCTCGAAGTAGCGGAGGTAGTTGGCGTGGTACACGACGCCCATCTGGTCGGTGTCGCCGTAGATCACGCGCAGGCGCGCCTCGAACATCGCGGGCCGGGGGCATAACAGAAGGTTCCGGCGAAAGGCAGTTGCTTCCGGGGGCGGTCTGGACGAAAGGTCCCTCCTTCCATGACCCGACCGCTC
>DASRBA010000052.1:0-9189 GCA_035637895.1 Myxococcaceae bacterium | reverse complement strand
AGACCTTCGCCAGCGCGACGCGCCCTTCCGGCCCGCCGTAGATCCGGGTGAGACCTTCCGCCTCGAGCAGCGCGCTCACTAATACCTCAGCACGTCCATGGCGATCATCCGCGCAGCGCGCAGCGCGGGCAGCACGCCCCCGAGGCCGAGGATGGGCGCGACCAGGCCGGCCGCCATCGCCAGCCCGTAGCGCGAGACCAGCGGGCGCAGGTACGGGTCGACGCCGATCATCCCCTCCAGGTTCTCCGCGCCGGCCCAGCGGACGTCGATGCCGCCCAGCCGGTTCACCAGCGCGGTCACCGCGACGCCCAGCACCAGCCCGATGCCCACCGCCACCGTCCCCACCAGCAGCGTCTCCAGCGCCACCAGCCGCAGCACCCGCGAGGGTGTGAAGCCGATGGCGGAGAGCACCCCGAACTCGCGCGTGCGCTGGAGGATGCCGATCACCTGCACCGCGGCCACGCTCAGCCCGACGATGACGTAGAGGATGACCAGCACCACGTTGACGCTGCCGTACTGGAAGCTCACCAGGCCGCGGAGGAACGGCGAGACCTCGCGCCAGGTGCGCACGCGGTAGACGCCCGGGTCGAGGCGGCCCCGGAGCGCGCCCGCGGCGGCGTCGGTCTCGGCGTTCGCCCTCGCCTTGATCACCACCTTCCCGGTCCCGTCCGGCGGGCTCTCGTACAAGCGCCGCGCGGTGGCGATCGACACCAGCGCCAGCCGCGGGTCGAGGTCCTCCGACCCGGACCTCACCAGCCCCACCACGCGCAGCCGCGCGCGCCCGAGGTCGTCGGACAGCGTCAGGAATCCGATGGGCACCTGGTCGCCCACCTTCACGTGGAGCTGCTCCGCCAGCGGGGCGCCGAGCGCGACCGCGTCGCCGTCGTTCGCGCCGGGGAGCTTCCCGTCCACCACCAGCCGCGGGAACAGGCTGGTGGACGCCTCGCGCTCCGCGTCCACGCCCAGCAGCATCGCGCCGCGAGCCTGGCCCGGCGCGCCCGCCAGGGCGGGGATCTCCAGCCGGGGCGCGGCGCCCGCCACCTCCGCCACCTCGGCGGCCGCGGCGAGCACCGGGCCGGCGGGGACGGTGCGGGCGCCCCGCGCGCTGTCCACCTGCACGTGGCCCAGCATCAACCCCACCGCGTTGGAGACCTCCATCTCCGCGAAGCCCAGGTTCATCCCCACCATGAACACGATGGCGGTGCACCCGACGATGACGGCCCCGGAGGTGATCAGCGCCCGCCTCGGCGTGGAGAGGACGTTCCGGACCGCCACCCTGGTCAGGCTAGGCATGGAGGTGCTCTAGCGCGCGCTGCACCCCATCGTCACGCAGCTCCCGCGCGAAGGCGGCGGCGCGCCGGCCCACCGGGGGGCAGGTGGCGAAGGCGAGCGCCTCGGCCAGCCGCCTCCCGGAGAGCGCGCGCCGCGGGATGGGCCGCGGGCCCAGGCCCAGCTCCGCCACCCGCGACGCCCAGTAGTGCTGGTCCAGCATGTGCGGGACGACGACCTGGGGGACGCCGGCGCGCGCGGCGGTGGCGGTGGTGCCGGCGCCGCCGTGGTGCACCACCGCGCGCACCCGGGGGAAGAGCGCCGCGTGGGGCGCCTCGCTCACCACCAGCACGCCGTCGCGCGCCTCGGCGCGGGGGCGCGCGGCGGCGGGCACGGAGAGCACCAGGCGGCAGTCGGCCGCGGTGGCGGCGTCCGCGGCGATCTCCAGGAGCCGCCGCGCGTCCGGCACCGGCATGCTCCCGAACCCGACGTACACGGGCGGGTCGCCCTCCCGGAGGAACTGCTCCAACTCGCCGGAGAGCGCGGGAGAGACCGGGGCCGGCGCGGACCAGCTCCCCACCTGCACCACGCGCCCGGCGAGGTCGGGCGGGAGGCTGGCCAGCGCGGGATCCGCGGCGAGGAGCGGGCGCTCGCCGATGACGTGCTGCCAGACGCGGCGGATGGGTTTCAGGCCGCGCGCCGCGCGGAAGCGGTTGATGGGGCCGCGGCCCGCCAGCCCGTAGGTCTGCTCCGTCGCCCGCCACATGGCGCCGGTGAGCGCGCGCCAGCGGCGGAGCCTGAAGAGGTGGGGCGGCGGGTGGTGGCGCGAAGGGAAGGCGAGGGGGCAGTACCCGACGAAGCGGTACGCCGCGCCCAGCGCCTCCGCCACCGAGGGCGCGGCCACGGGCACGCCCCCGCCGAGGACCAGGTCCGCGCCGCGGGCCGCCTCCATCAGCGGTTCGAAGTGGCGCGGGAGGTCCGCCACCAGCGCGCGCGCCATCTTCACCACGCCCACGTCGCTCCGCTCCATCAGCGCCGCGACGTCGCCGCCCACCGGGGCGAAGTCGAGGCCGGCCGCGCCCGCCCACGCGCGGAACGCCTCCGGCGCGCAGGCGAGCACCTGGTGGCCGCGCGACCTCAGGGCCACCCCGAGGGCGCCCAGCGGGTAGACGTCCCCGCGGGTGCCGAAGATGGAGAGGGCGATCCGCATCGCGGCTAGTAGCGCATCGCCATCGCGCCCACCGAGACGCCGGCGGCGGTGCCGGCGAGGAGCACGCGGTCGCCGCGCCGGACCTGGCCGGAGCGGACCGCGTCGTGGAGCGCCATCGGGATGGACGCGGCAAGGCAGTTGCCGTGCGTCTGGATGTTCTCCACCAGCTTCTCGGGCGGCAGCCCGCACGCGCGGGCGGTCATCCGCACCGCGAACAGGCTGGCCTGGTGCGGCACCACCGCGTCGAACGCCTCCGCCGGGCAGCCCACGTCGTCCAGGTACTTCGACACGAACGGCACGCTCACCTTCTGCGCCATCCGGAAGATGCGCGGGCCCTCCATGTGGAACATGTTGGTCTCCGGCCTGGTCTGCGGGTCGTTGGGCGGGTACCGGGTCCCGCCGCCCTTGAGCTCCGCCAGCTCCGCGCCGTCGGAGAAGGTGGTGAAGGCGGCCTGGTGCATGAAGCTCTCCTCGGTCTCGCCCGCGCGGCCGACGACCGCGGCGCACGCGCCGTCGCCCATCAGCACGCTGCTCTCGTGCTCCTTCCAGTTGACGGCGATGGACGGCTTCTCGGAGGAGACCACCAGCACGTGGCGGTAGGTGCCCGCCGCGACCAGGGACGAGGCCACCTCCAGGCCGAACAGCCAGGAGAGGCAGGTGCTGTCCACGTCGAAGCAGGGGACGCCGCGGGCCTTCTCGCCCAGCGCGCGCTGCACGAAGACGGCGGTGCAGGGGATGCACTGCTCCGGCGAGGCGGCGGCGTTGACGATCATGTCCAGGTCGCCCACCTCCAGCTTCGCGTCGGCGAGCGCGGCGCGCGCGGCGTGGGCGCCCATCTCGGAGACCGTCTCGGCGCGGGCGTGGCGGCGCTCCACGACGCCGGTGTGCTTCTCGATCCACCCGGCGGGGAGATGCATCCGCTCCTCCAGCTCCGCGCTGGTGACCCGGTGCTCCGGGAGGTACTTCCCGATGCCTGCGATCTTCACCCGCCTCGGTTTCCGCATGTGCGCTACACCTCGTTTTTTGAATTCTTGATTTTGTTGTGACGAGGGAAGCGTGCTCGCGAGGCGGCGACATCTCGATACCACTTTGGTGGTACTGCTCCGGGAGGCGCGGACCTCTAGCTTCCGCGCATGGAAACAGCTCCATTCGTTCCAGGGACGCTGCTGTCCGCGCTACGGCGGCGCTTCCCGGCGCTGTCGTCGATGGTGGGGTTGATGGCGCGCAAGCGCGACGGGTCCGTGTCCGGCGCGCCGATCAACTTGCTCTTCTCACCGGACTACGGGCCGTTCCACGATCATCGCCGGCGGAAGGAGGCGGAGGTCCCGGTGACTGGCTCCAGCGCGGAGACGAACGTGGCGATCATGCTGCAGCGCGCGGCCGAGCGGAGGCCGGACACCGTCGCGCTCCACCTGGCCGCCACGGGTGGGTCGGTCACCTTCGGCGCGCTGCGGGAGCGGGCGGGGCGCGTGGCGGCCGGGTTGCGGAGGGCCGGGCTGGCGCCGGGCGACCGCGTGCTCCTGATGATCAGGCCGGGGATCGACCTCGCCGCGGCGGTGTTCGGCGCGCTGTCGATGGGCGCGGCGGCGGTGGTGATCGACCCCGGGATGGGATGGCGCCGGATGCTGGACTGCGTGGCGGCGGTGAAGCCGAGGGCGATGATCGCCGTCCGCGCGCTCCACGCGCTGCGCCTGCTCCGGCCCGGCGCCTTTCGCACCGTGGAGCTGGCGGTGTCCGCGGGGACGTTCCCCGGGGCGCGGAGCTTCGAACGGCTGGTGGACGAGGAGCCGTGGATGGAGGTGGCGCCGCGCGCGCCGGACGACCCGGCGCTGATCAGCTTCACCAGCGGGAGCACGGGCGAGCCGAAGGGCGTCTTCCAGCCGCACCGGGTGCTGCAGGCCCAGGTGCGGGCGTTCCAGGCGGTGTTCGGCGCGGGCCCGGGCGACGTCCTGCTGGCGGCGTTCCCGGCGCTGATCCTCCTCGGGCCCGGGCTGGGGTGTCCCGTGGTGCTGCCGGAGATCGACGCGCGGCGGCCGGCGGCGTTCGACCCGGCGAAGCTGGCCGGCACCATCCGGAAGTACGGCACCACCGCGTCGTTCGGCTCGCCGGCGATCTGGGGGCCGCTGGGGAGGTACTGCCAGGAGCACGACGTGTCGTTGCCGACCATGCGGTGCATCGCCATCGGCGGAGCGGCGGTCGGGCTGGACTTGCTGGACCGGTTCAAAGGGCGGATGGCGCCCGGCGCGGAGCCGTCGACGCCGTACGGCGCCACCGAGGCGGTGCCGGTCACGATGGTCCAGGCAGACGAGCTGCGGGCTGGAGGTGGTGGACCCGGCATCCTGGTGGGCCGGCCGGTCGAGGGCGTGGAGCTGCGGATCCTCGAGATCTCCGACGCGCCGCTGCGGGAGGCGGCGCCGCTCCCGGCGGGTGTGATCGGAGAGATCGCGGTGCGCGGGGACATGGTCGCGCCGGGCTACTTCGGGCGGCCGGACGCGGACGCGCTGGCGAAGGTCCCGGATGAAGGGGGGACCTGGCACCGGATGGGCGATCTGGGGTTCCTGGACGACCGCGGCCGGCTCTGGTTCTGCGGGCGCAAGTCGGAGCGGGTGGAGACCGGGCCGGGGCCGCTCTACACGGCCTGCGTCGAGCCGCTCTTCGCGTCGGACCCGAGGGTGCGCCGGGTGGCGCTGGTGGGCGTGGGCGCGCGGCCGGATCAGAAGCCCGTGCTGGTGGTGGAGCCGGCGGAGGGGCACTGGCCCCGGACGGCGCGCGCGCGCCGCGAGCTGGCGGAGGCGGTGCTGGCCGGAGGCGCTTCCGGCCCGCCGGCGGTGCGCGCCATCCGGGAGGTGATGTTCCACCGGAAGCTGCCGCTCGACATCCGGCACAACTCCAAGGTGTTGCGGGGCGAGCTGGCCCGGTGGGCGGCGCGGAGGCTGTCATGAGCGCGCACCGCTCGCGGCTCGTCGAGTCGCGCCTCGGCGCGCAGAGCTCGCTCCGGCGAAGGGACGCGTTGGGGTGTGCGCCACATCGCGGCGCGCGGCGCGCGCGAGAGCACCGGGCGGGCTGGGCGAGGAGGAGACCGTCATGAGCGGCGGAACGACGGTGGTCACCGGCGCGACCGGGTTCCTCGGCGCGCGGATCTGCCGCGAGCTGGTGGACCGCGGCGAGCGCGTCCTGGCGATGGGTCGCAACTTCTCCCGCTTCGAGGTGAACCACCCGCTGTGCGCGCGCGCGGTGGCGGACCTCGACGACGAGGCGGCGCTGGACGACGCCTGCCGCGGCGCGGACGCGGTCATCCACAGCGCCGCGCTCAGCACGCCCTGGGGTCTCCGCCGGGACTTCCAGCGCGTCAACGTCGCCGGCACCGAACGCCTCCTCCGCTGCGCCGCGCGCGGGGGCGTCCGCCGCTTCGTGCACGTCTCGTCCTCGTCCGTCACCTTCGACAACAAGGACCGCTTCGGCGTCACCGAGGCGATCCCTCGGGCGACGCGCTTCCTCTCCTTCTACTCGGAGTCGAAGGCGGACGCGGAGGACGCCGTCCGCCGCCGGCGCGACCTGGAGACCGTCATCGTCCGCCCGCGCGCCATCTTCGGCCCCGGCGACACCAGCCTCCTCCCGCGCCTGCTCCGCCTCGCCCGCGAGGGCGGCCTGCGCGTCATCGGCGACGGCACCAATCTCCAGGACCTCACCTACGTCGACAACGTCGTCGACTCGCTCCTGCTGGCGCGGGACGTCCCGCTCGCCGCCGGGAAGACCTACTTCATCACCAACGACGACCCGGTCCCGCTCTGGGACCTGATCAAGCAGTTCCTGGTCGCCATGGGCGTTCCCGCGCCCAAGCGCCGCGTCCCGCTCGGCGTGGCGTACGCCGCGGCGGCGTCGCTGGAGTGGTTACACCGCTCGATGCCCCGGCTGGGCGAACCCAAGCTCACCCGATACACCGTGGCGCTCCTGGGGCGCGCGCAGACGTTCGACATCCGGGCGGCGAAGGAGGAGCTCGGCTACCGGCCGCGCGTCTCCATGGCCGAGGCGCTCTCCCGCACCGTGGGTTACTTCCAGAGGTACGCCGATGCCTGAGGTCCGCGTCGAGCTCTACCGCGGTGGGAGCTGCCGGCATCCGCACGGGATGGTGGTGCGCGGGAAGGGCTGGCGCCCGGAGACCTTCCCGTCCCTCTTCGCCGCCCTCTTCCACCCGGAGCGCGGGGTGACCCTCTTCGACACCGGGTACGCGCGCCCGTTCCTCGCCGCCACGCGCAGGTTCCCCGGCCGCGTCTACCGCTGGATGACGCCGGTGACCCTCCGCGCCGGCGACACCGCGGTGGAGCAGCTGGCGGCCCGCGGCGTCGAGGCGCGCGACGTGAAGCGCGTCGTGCTCTCGCACCTCCACGCGGACCACATCGCCGGCACGCGCGACTTCCCGGAGGCGGAGGTGATCTGCGCCCGCGCCGCGTACGACTCCGTCCGGACGCGCGGGCGGCTCTCCGCGCTGTTCCGCGCGTACCTGCCGGGCCTGCTCCCGGACGACTTCGCCCGCCGCGCGCGCTTCCTCGACGAGCGGGACTTCACCGGGCCGGAGGTGGGCGAGCTGGGGCCGTCGTGCGACCTCCTCGGGGACGGGTCGACACTTCTGGTCCGGCTCCCCGGCCACGCGGCCGGCCAGCTCGGGCTCCTCGCGCGCGCGGAGGGCGGCAAGCGGTGCTTCCTCGTCGCGGACGCCGCCTGGACGCGCGCGGCGTACCGCGAGAACCGCGGGCCTCACCCGCTGGCGCACGCGATCTTCGACGACGCGAAGGCAGCCGCGCGCACGCTGGAGAAGCTGCACCGGATGTGGCGGGAGGCGCCGGAGATCCAGCTCGTCCCCAGCCATTGCAGCGAGCCCTCCGAGTGGGACGCTCCCGTGCACGCGCGCGCTCGCGCCGATCCTGGCCGAGGTGCCGTGCGCGCCGCGCGAGACGGCGCCGGCGCCGCCTGATGCGTTCCCGCCGTTCGCACCCCCGCCGGACGCCCGGCGCCCGGACACCGGCGGGCGAGCTCCGGGGCGGCCGAGGCCGCCGGCGTGACGGTGCTGGACCGGGGCGCGTCTCCTTCGCTCAGGGGGACGCGCGCACCTCTTCCACGCGCGCGGCGCGCCGCGACCGCTCGGCGCGGGGGAGCAACACCGGGAGCGCGCGGAGCGCCCTCAGCGCCATCCCCTTCTTGTGCCGCACGTCCTCCCGCGGGACGGCGAGCTCGAGGTTCGGCGCCTCGCGCAGCAGCGCGCGGAACGCGATCTGCGCCTCCATCCTCGCCAGCGGCGCGCCCAGGCAGTAATGCGCCCCGCCCCCGAACGTCAGGTGGTGGTTCGGCTTCCGGTCCAGCCTCAGCGTCTCCGGATCCTCGAACGCGGTCTCGTCGTGGTTGGCGGACCCCACCACGCCGAACACCCGCTGCCCCTTGGGGATGACGACGCCGCCCACGTCGTAGTCCACCGTGGTGTAGCGCTCGGTGCCGAACTCCACCACGCTGGTGAAGCGCAGCAGCTCCTCCACCGCGGACGGCGCCAGCGACGGGTCGCCCCGCAGCCGCTCCCACGCCTCCGGCTGGTCGAGCATGGCCAGCGTCCCCGTCGAGATCAGGTTCACCGTCGTCTCGTGGCCGGCGACCAGGAGCAGGAACACCATCGCCACCAGCTCGTCCTCGCTCAGGTGGTCGCCGCCCTCCTCGGCGCGGATCAGCGCGGAGATGATGTCGTCCCCCAGCGCCTTGCGCCGCCCGACCACCAGCCCGCGCACGTAGCGCAGGAACGCCCAGATCGCCGGCAGCGCGAGGAACATCTCGCTGGGCTTGCTCACGCTCACCATCCGGTCGGTCCACTTCCGGAAGCGGTGGCGGTCCTCCATCGGGATGCCCAGCATCTCGGTGATCACGAACAGCGGCACCGGCAGCGCGAAGTCGCTCACCAGGTCCATCTGCCCGCGCGCCTTGGCGCCGGCGAGCAGCTGGTCGCAGCGCCGCTCGATCCCCGCCCGGAGCTGCTCGACGGTGCCGGGCGTGAACGCCTTGTGCACCAGGCCGCGCAGCCGCGTGTGGTCGGGCGGGTCCTGGTCCAGCATGCTCATCGTCAGCGGCTTGAGGAACCCGGGCATCCAGGGGAGGTTCTTCTTCTGCTCCTCCGGGCTGAGCGTCCGGTACGGGTTCTTGGCCAGGCGCGGGTCCTTCAGCGCCGCGGCCACGTCGGGGTAGCGCAGGATCAACCAGGCGGGCTTCCCGTCCGTGAAGGTGATCTGGTGGACGGGGGTCCGGTGACGCAGCTCCGCGTACCAGGGCCAGGGGTTGGCGCGAAACTCCGGGCTGGCGAGATCAGGCTGGGTGCTCATGACGTCCTCCTCTTCTTCCTCTTGGGTCTGGAATCCGCGGGCGCCGGCTGGGCGAGGCCCATCAGCGTTTCCCGGAACGCGGCCTGCTGCTTCGGGGTGAGGTTGGTGCTGCCGATCCCCATCGCCAGCCCGTAGCCGTCGAGCGCGAACTGGATGGCGATGGCGTTGCCGACCGGGATGTCCTCGGCCTCGTCGCGGGCGATGGCCTCGCTGTTGATCTGCTGGCTCCGCTTGATCAGCGCCGGCTGGGCGGAGGCGACCTGGAGGAAGGCCAGGATCAGGGCGACGAAGTCCCCCAGCGTCTCCTCTCCCATGTCGAAGGCCATGGCGATCTGCGCGCGCAGCCGGGCGCCA
>DASRBA010000051.1:0-10486 GCA_035637895.1 Myxococcaceae bacterium | reverse complement strand
CTGCGTGCTCCGCTGGAGCAGCGCCGGCTGGGAGCTCGCCACCTGCAGGAAGGCGAGGATCAGGGAGACGAACTGTTCGAAGCCCTCCCGGCCCAGGTCGAAGGCGAGCGCCACCTGGGCGCGGAGGAGGGCGCCGCGCGGCTCCGGATCTCCGGCCGCGCGGGCCTCGACCTGCACCTGGACCTGGGCCACCAGCCGCTCCAGCAGCGCCACCAGCAGCTCGTCCTTGCTGGCGAAGTGGTGGAAGAAGCCGCCCTTGCTGACCTCCGCCTCCTGGGCGACCGCCTCCACGCTCAGGTTGCCGATGCCGCGGGAGCGGATGAGCCGCTCGGCGGCGTCGAGGATCCGATCGCGGGCGCTGGAGTAGACGCGAGGCGACATGAGGCACACTATACCGACCGGTCGGTCGGCATGCAAGTCGAACAGTCCACGAAGCGGGAAACGGGCGGGGCGGTGGTTCCGGGCTAGAACGCGGCGCCGTGAGCGCCCCTGCCTCCGCCTCCACCTCCGCCCCCGTCGAAGCGCGAACCTCGCTGCGGCGGGTGATCCTCGCCTCCAGCCTGGGCACGGTGTTCGAGTGGTACGACTTCTACCTGTACGCCACGCTGGCGGTGTTCTTCGGTGAGCTGTTCTTCCCCAAGGGCAACGACCGCGCCGCGCTGCTGGCGTCGCTGGCCACCTTCGGGGCGGGCTTCGGGGTGCGGCCGCTCGGTGCGCTGGTGTTCGGGCGGATCGGCGACCTGGTCGGCCGCAAGTACACCTTTTTGGTGACCATCGTCACCATGGGCCTCTCCACCGCGCTGATCGGCCTGCTCCCCACCTACGAGTCGGTGGGGATGCTGGCGCCGGCGTTGCTGGTGACGCTGCGGCTGGTCCAGGGGCTGGCGCTGGGCGGCGAGTACGGCGGCGCGGCCACCTACGTCGCCGAGCACGTCCCCGACGAGAAGCGCGGCTACTTCACCAGCTTCATCCAGACCACCGCCTCCGGCGGCTTCCTGCTCTCCCTGGTGGTGATCGGCGCCTGCCGCACCTGGTTCGGGCCGGCGGCGTTCAAGGCGAACGGCTGGCGGGTGCCGTTCCTGGCGTCGGTGGTGCTGCTGGGGATCTCGCTCTACATCCGGTTGAGGATGCGGGAATCGCCGCTATTCGCGAAGCTGAAGAAGGGCGGGCAGGTGGTGAAGAACCCGCTGAAGGAGAGCTTCGGCAACCCGCGCAACCGGCGCTACGTGCTGCTGGCGCTGTTCGGCGCGACAGCCGGGCAGGGCGTGGTCTGGTACGCGGGCCAGTTCTACGCGCTGACGTTCCTGCAGAAGACGCTCAACCTGGACTGGGCGCCGGCGTACTGGACGATGGCGGTGGCGGTGACGCTGGGGACGCCGTTCTTCCTGGTGTTCGGCGGGCTCTCGGACCGGATCGGGCGGAAGAAGATCATGCTCGCCGGCTGCGCGCTGGCGGCGGTGACGTACTTGCCCATCTACGTGGCGATGCACGCGCTGGTGAACCCGGACAACGCGGCGGGGGTGACGGAGCTCTCCGCCGGGAGGACGGCCGGGCTGGTCGCGCTGCTGTTCGTGCAGATCCTGTACGTGACGATGGTCTATGGGCCGATCGCCGCGTTCCTGGTGGAGCTGTTCCCCACGTCCATCCGCTACACGTCGATGTCGCTCCCGTACCACCTGGGGAACGGCTGGTTCGGGGGCTTCCTCCCGCTGATCGCCACCTGGGTGAGCACCTCGGTATGGGCGAAGGAGGCGTTCGGCAGCGGCGCGATCTACACCGGCCTCATCTACCCGATCGCCGTGTGCCTGATGACGATCGCCGTGGGCGGATCGATGATCCGCGAGACGAAGGACCACCGGATCGACACACCCTTCTACGGCGCCTAGCTCACCGCGCGATCCCGTCCACCTTCGTAGACACGATGGGGTCGCGGTCGCCGGGCGTCCACGGCTCCCGCGGCCACCAGTGCTCCAGTTTGGGCCGCGCGTCCGTTTCCACGCTCTGTCCGGGCCGCGCGCTGGCGATGATCGCCCCGCTCTTCTCCGCCGCCGCCAGCGCCCGCTCCATCGGCTCCGTCCACCCGTGCGCGGCGAGCTCGAACAGGCCCCAGTGGATGGGGAAGAACACCTTCCCGCCGACCAGCCGGTGCGCGATGAGCGCCTGCTCCGGGCCGATGTGCCAGTCCGGCCAGGCGCGGTTGTACTGGCCGACCTCGATCATCGCCACGTCGAACGGCCCCAGCTTCTTCCCGATCTCCTCCATCGCCGGGAACAGCCCGGTGTCCCCGGAGAAGTACGCGTGGTGCTTCGTCCCCACGAACGCGTACCCGGCCCACAGCGTCGCGTCCTTGTCGAGCACCGTCCGCCCCGACGCGTGCCGCGCGGGAACGCAGTGGATCTCCAGGTCGCCGATCTTCGTCTCCTCCCACCAGTCCAACTCGACGATCTTCTCCTTCGGCACGCCCCAGTACTCGAGGTGCGCGCCCACGCCCAGCGGCACCACGAACGCCGCCTTCCACCCCTTGATGGCCTCGATGGTCGGCTCGTCGAGGTGGTCGTAGTGGTCGTGGGAGATCACCACCGCGTCCACCGCCGGCACCCGCTCCAGCGGCAGCGGCGGCGGGTACCAGCGCCGCGGCCCGATCCACGTCAGCGGCGACGCGCGCGGCGAGAACACCGGGTCGGTGAGCACGCGGTGCCCGTCGATCTCCAGCAGCACCGTCGAGTGCCCCATCCACGTCACCCGCAGCCCGGACGGCGGCGGCTGCTCGAAGCGCCCCGGGTCCACCGGCTCCACCGGCACGGGCGCGTTCACGGAGGGGCTGACGTGATCGCTGGCGTGCATCATCCCGGTCATCGACCCCCATACGTCGTTCCACAGCGGCTGCGGGTTCTCGAACGAGCCGTCTTTCCACTGCGGCGATCGCTCCATCCGCGCCCGCCGCTCGCCCGTGGCCCGCTGCCCGAACGCCCGCCACCCCGACACCACGAACACGCCGATCGCCAGGACGAGCAGCCCGATCGCCCCCAATCCCAGCCGCGTGATCCATCGTCGCACCATGTGTTCCACCATCCTACGCCCCGGAACTCCCCGGAATCGTGTGGGAATTTGCCCTTCTCAGCCTCCCACGAGACAAGAAACTTTCCACCCGTTGCCTACGACAATCCCCTGGGCTTCTCTCAGTCCCGTCCCCCGGGGGTTGGTCCCAATGTTCTCCCCAGTCAACGGCTTCCACAACGTCTGGAACTTCTCGAAGATGCTCGCGGGCGTTGGCGCCCAGAAACCCGCCACCCCCGCGACGCCGGTCCACCCGAAGGAGCCGGCGGGTCCAGCCAAGCCGCAGCAGCCGGTCGACGCCTACAAGCCCTCCCACGCGGAGCGGGTGAACCAGCTCCGCACCCAGCTCGCCGACAACCCGTCCGCGCAGAAGGCGCTGCAGCACCTGGACACGGGCGGCCGCCTGAACCGCCAGGGCGTGATGGGCCAGCTGGAGCGGCTGCAGGGCAACCCGGAGCTGCTCGGGCAGACGGTCAAGGACCTCGCGCATCCCGGCGCCATGCGCCAGGGTGCCGACAACAAGTTCTGCGCCCAGACGGACGCGCTGTCGCACATGGCGCGTCAGGACCCGGCCGGCTACGCGAAGATGATGGCCGACCTCTCCACCAAGGGCAGCGCCCAGGTGAAGAGCGGCGTCACCCTCAACGCGCAGACCGACCTCGACCCCAGCAAGATGGGCTCGATGAGCGCCACCCAGAAGCTGGCGGCGCCGGCGCTGGCCGAGTACGCCAACGGCGCGGGGATGAACGTCGACTCCCGCGGCGTCTCCCACGCCACCGACAGCCGGAAGACCCACCGCACGGTGGATGGCACCTACTCCACCGGCATGGAGAAGATGCAGCAGGCGCTGGTCGGCCACGACTGGGATTCGCAGTACATCAAGGATGGGAAGAAGAACCACGCCGCCTCCGTGGACAGCGCCGTCCAGACCATCCACGACAACATCAAGAAGGGCGAGGACCCCTCCGTCAGCCGCAACGGTCACTGGTTCAACGTGACCGGCTTCCGCGCCACGCCGGACGGCGGCCGGATGACCGTCACCGACCCGCTCACCGGCGAGTCGAAGACCGTCAACGCCAAGCACTTCCTCGACAAGTCGGAGGCCATCACCTTCGACAAGACGGACCTCAAGCAGAAGGGCGGCGGCGCCGTCCCGCAGGCGGCGATGATGGCCCAGCCGAAGAACGAGGATCCGGGCGGCGGCGGCAAGGCCGGCGCCGGCAGCAACCCGGTCGAAGACTGAGCGTCAAGGGAAAGTCACCGCGAGTTGCGCAGAGGGTCCGCGCCGGGTCAGAAATTCCTCTGGCGTTCATTCCGTCCCCAGACGTCCTGGTTGCCAGCGCCGATCCGCATCGCGGGTGCCGTTGCTTAGTCGCTCAGTCTTGATCGAAGAAGGCTTTGTTCGAAGTGTTCAACCGTTTGCCGGATGGTTTCTTTCCAGCCAGCACTTCGCCGCCCATCTTCTGTTAGCGCAAGCGTAGGGGCTGTCGCGGCCCCGGCAACCCCATAGGTACTCTGAGCGCCCCAGTCTGTAGTGAGCGAATTCACGCCATCAAAGACGGCGTCGAACATGAGCCACACCAAGGGCGCCCCCTGTGACATCAGGTCCTCCAAGGCCCGGAGGAGTGCTCCTGGGACTTCCGTTGGAGCGAGATGGGGCGAAAGCTCGAACACCGCCACCTGATACGGCCATGTTTCGTCAGAGAGAACATAGGTCCGGGCGTTTCCCGCGGGCAGGGGAGCCACCAAGTCAGGCTCCCCTTTGCGGCGGGCAGCGTAGAGGTGGAACTCCGGTTCGGACTTGCCTTCCGAAGTGACAATTCGCAGGAAGCGATCGATCTCGGCCCGATCAGTCATAGGCCCCCGAGGCCGGCACGCCCGAGCATCAGAGCAAGTTGGTTTGGATCCGGCACGAGTCCGGCGACGACCTTGCCCGCCCAGGGTCCATCCTCGGCTACCAGCACCGCAATCCACCGGCCCGCCGTGCGCCCGAGAAAGCCCGTCGCCTGGGTCTCACCGATCCTCCAGGCGAAGGGCCGCCCAAGTGGTCGGGTCAGGATGGGCAATGCGATTCTCCGAAACGCATCCATCCTGGAGGCGAGGGTCCCAGTGTCCGAGATGATGCCTTCGCTGATGATGTGTCGGATCGCGTGCCCGCCTCCGCTCCGCATTCCTGCCAATGCAGCCTCGGCGGCCTCGTTGCCGAGTCCCCTTGCGGCCAGACGTCCTGCCGTGCGCGCGACGACGGTGCCCGCGGCCGGCTTGGGGGTACGGATACCCTCCTTGATGAGCGCCAACTCCAGGACGAGGGCCGTGCTTTCGAGTGCCCCCACTGACGCCGCGGCCATCGCGTCGCATCGGCTGACGAACTCCGCCTCGAGCTCGTCGAGGACCCGGCAGAGCGAAGGTGCGGTCATCGGGTTGATGTGGTTCGGAACGATCCGCCCTCCCATCTCGTGGAGCTCGATCGGCCGCATCACGCGGCGCGCATGCTCTGAATAGTGCGCACCCGGGTGTTGGGCTCCCTGGGCGACGAGCTCGGCGTACGTCACGAACCCGAGCCCCATCTCCGGATCCTCGATCGCCACGAGGTCGCCCTGTTGAACATGGCAATCGACGGACTGGACAGGCGCTTCGATGTACGGCTCCACCAAGCCGAGCCGCAACTTCGAGCCCTCACGGTAATGGAGGATGGCCAGCTGCGCTCCGTAGTACTCGATGCGCTGGATTCCTTGCTCGAAGTAGCTCACCTGGCTCTGGGCCGACTGGAGCTCTTTACGGCTCCGCACACCCGTCGCCTGGGCTTGGGTCGCGGAAAGGACGAGCGCGACGCAGCCCCACATGGTGATCGGCCCATGGCTTCTGCTCGCCGCGCGCATGACCCTGAAGACTAGCGCCGCTTCGGTCTCATCTCGGGCTTCGGCTTTCCCTCGGGTCCCGCCTTGAGCGCGGACGCCAGCCAGGCGTCCACCTCCAGCGCCTTGTCCTCGCGCCCGCCGGCCTCGAAGTCCGACTTCGCCCCTGCCAGGAGCTGCCGCGCCCTCGCCCGGTCCTTCGGCGACGCGGCCCACAGCGCCCGCGCGAGCGCGAACCGCGTCTCCCCCCGGGGCAGCGTCTCCGGCCCGCGCATGGAGAGCGCCTTGTCCAGCGTCGCCGCCGCCTCCTTCGCCTTCCCCAGGCCCAGGAGCGACTGCCCCACGCCGTCCAGCGAGTAGGCCAGCGCCACCGGGTCCGGCTTCTCCTCCGCCTGCTTGAGGGCGAGCGCCTCGCGGTAGAGCGCCAGCGACTCGTCGAAGCGCTTGGCGTTCTGGAGGACCTGCGCCTTGTTGTCCAGGGTCCACGCCACCTTGAGGCTGGTGGGGCCGAACTTGGCGCGGTTGATGGCCAGCGCGCGGTCCACCGCCAGGCGCGCGCGGTCGAACTGGCCCTGCTCGGAGAGGGCGACCCCCAGCCACTCCAGGGGCCCGGCGAGCGTCGGGTGGTCCGGCCCGCGCAGGCGCTCGATGGCGGTGACCGCGTCTCCCAGGTGCGTCACCGCGTCCTGCCGCCGCCCCTGCTCCAGCTCCACGATGCCCAGGTTGCCCAGCGCGTTGGCCCGCTTGGAGCTGTTGGGCCCCAGCGCGCGCTCCAGCAGCGCCACCCCGCGCCGCTCCATCTCCACCGCGTCGTTCGGCCGCCCTTCCGCGAGCAGGAGCTGGCCCACGGCGCTCAACAGATCGCCCTCCAGCTCCTCGTCGCCGCCGCCGCGCTCCAGGGCCCCGCGGCCCACGCCCTCCCAGAGGTGGCCCTCCTGGAACTTGTCCTTGAGCTGCATCAGGTAGACGAGCCGGGAGGCGATCCGCACCTTGAGCGCGTCGTCGCGCGCCGCGTCCGCCAGGCCCACCGCGGCCTGCAGCGAGCGCTGCCCCTCCTCTGGCTTCCCCACCCGGTCCTCCAGCAGCCCGCGGTAGTACGCCGCCAGCGCCTCCAGCGGCCGGTAGCCGAGCTTGGCGGCGCGCGCGGCGGAGGCCTGGGTGCGCTCCAGCGCCAGGGCATAGTTCCCCGCCAGCCGCAGCGCGTTGATCTCCGCCAGGTCGGAGGAGATGGCGTCCGCCTCGCGGCGGGCGGCGGGCTCCTCGGGGAGCGGGACGACGCCGGTCAGGGCGGCGATGTCGGCGCAGCCGCGCAAGCTGGAGAGGCCGAGGGCGGCGTCCACCGACTGCTTCACCACCGCCTTGTCGCCGGCGGAGAAGAGGGCGGTGAGGCTGGCCACCTCCTTCAAGCGCGTGGACAGGCACGCCATCCGCAGCTGCATCACCGCCTCGCTCTGCTCGTGGCGCACGGCGGTGGCCTCGCACGCCTCGCGGTGCATCTGGAGCCAGGACGCCGCGTAGGCGTCGAGCGCGGTGGCGGTGCGCTGCGCCTGGCCTGCGCCCGTCTCCGGCGAGGTGGCGGTGAAGCGATCGATGAGGCGGGCGCGGACGCCGTCGTTCCACGCGGTGGCGAGCATCTTCGGCCCGCCGGTGCAGCGCTGGGACAGGTCCGACGCCTGCCGCTGGACCGCGAAGGTGCCGCCCAGGGCCGCCACCGCCAGCGCGCCGGCGAACGCGGCCGGGGTGCGCCAGGTGCGCTGGACGCTCGCCTCCAGCTCCCGCAGCAGCAGCGCCATGGAGGGGAAGCGCTGCGCCGGCTCCAGCGCCATCCCGCGGTCGATGGCGCGGCGCACGCGCGCCGGCACGGTGCGGACGCTGGGCGCGGGGCGGACGGGGGAGGCCGCGCCGGGGGCGTCCTCCGCCACGAACCCCTGCATCTGCTGCGGCTCGAACGGCCGCTGCTTGAACAGCGCCCAGTAGAGGGAGGCGCAGAAGCTGAACTGGTCGGAGCGCTCGTCCGCGATCTCGCCGCGGTACTGCTCCACGGACATGTAGTTGGGCGTGCCCATCACCACCCCGGCGCGGGTCAGCTCCACGGAGAGGATGCCGGAGGAGCTGTTGCTGCGCGGGGCGGGGCCGTCCTTGGAGGGCGCCGCCTTCACGCCCGAGGGGCGGTAGGCGGGCAGGTCGGTGGCGGCGAGCCGCGCCAGCCCGAAGTCGGTGACCATCACCCGGCCGTCCCGGGCGATGAGGACGTTGTCCGGTTTGAAGTCGCGGTGCACCAGCCCGGCCCCGTGCGCCGCCTGGAGGCCGCGCCCGGCGTCGATGAAGGCGCGGAGGATCTCCCGGGAGGAGCGCTTGGACTCGCTCAGCCAGCCGCGCATGGTCTGGCCCTCGACCAGGTCCATGGCCATGAACACCCCGTCCTTGGTGGTGCCCACGTCGTGGATGGGGACCACGTTGGGGTGGGAGACGCGGGCCATGGCCTGCGCCTCGCGGAGGAGGCGCGACTGGAGCTGTTCGGCGTGGGTCGGGTCCGGCGTCTCCACCACCTTGATCGCCACCCGGCGGTCCAGCTCCGGGTCGTAGGCGGCGTAGACCGCGCCCATCCCGCCCCGGCCCAGCTGCCCGAGGAGGAGGTACCGCCCCAGCATCTCCCCCTTCTTCTTGGGGAGGCCGGGCCCCTCCACCAGGGGGACCTGGCTGACCTCGGGGAGGCCCTCGGTGATGCGGGACCCCGCGAGGGGGGCCGTCTGCTCCGACTCCTGCGGCGGGTCGGGCGTGGCGCGCGTGCGCTCGGGCTCGCGCGTAGGGTCGTCGTCGGGAGGTTCGCTCCCGCGGAGGGGGACCGTCGTCGCCACGGGCCTGGAGTGTACGCGGAGGCCCGGTGGAGTGGAGCGCCCGTCCGTCTGCCTGGGTGGAAGGTGGGAAGGTGGGCTCGCGCTCTCCGGCACTACGTCTTCACCCCGCGCCGGAGAGCGCGTCCCAAATCAAGTTGGCCGTCCACGTCCCCACGTGTGCGGCCGGTACGTCGCGCTTCGCGGCATCCCCCGACACCGCGCTTCGCTTCCCCTGTCCTGGATCCACCCTGGAGGTTGCGGCGGTAGGGAGCCGCGCGCCCTGGGGAGGAGGGACCGAGATGAAAGGATTGTCGGGCGGGCCGGGTGCGCGTTGACGGGCAAACCTGCGAACTTCCGGGCGGGAGATGAGCCATTTCGCGGCGGCTGAGAGAAACGGCGTCAAGCGACTTGGCAGGTGGGGGAGGCGGTCTGGGCCGCCGTCAGGGCGCCGCGCACTCGATGTCCTGGACGCTGATGTCCGAGGAGTCGGCCATGGTGCTCAGGCGCCAGACGCCGATGTCGCGGCCTGTCCTGGGCGGAGAGCGCCGGGTGGTTGACGTCCCGCGCAGCTCCAGCGACGGCGATTCCTGATCCAGCTCCAGCTCACTGCCCGGATCGACCAATTTCAGGACAGGGCGCGGCATCGACGCTCCAACAGTGCCTGGCGCCAGGGGAAACGGCTCACGATGCCGCGCCGCGCCATGTCGATATTGGGGTTAATCGGCCGAAAAAGACGCAACCGTGGGGAGGTGTCAGCCGAAAACTACATCAGCTTCTCACATTCCGAGGACGAATTTCATGGGCGCCAACTTCAATCCGCTGAGCACGATCGGGTCGCTTCTTCAGAACGTCGGGCAGGTCCTGGAGGCCGCGGCTCGCGGTGGGCAGCAGCCCGCCGCCCCGGCTGCGCAGCCAGCTCAGCAGGCGCCGGTCGACCAGTTTCAGCAGGGCGCTCCGCAGCAGGGGCTCGCGGTGGGCGAGCCGAACCCGAATGGTGGCGCACAGCCGGGGCTCGCGGTGGGCGAGCCGAACCCCATCGGTGGCGGGCAGCCGGCGGGCGGCGCGGGCGACCTGAAGGGGCAGATTGGCCAGCTGGTGCAGGCGCTGACCCAGATCGTCGGCCTGATCCAGCAGCTCCTCGGTGGCGCGGGCGGCGCGGCCGGTCAGGGTGCGGCGGGCGGCGCGGCGGCGGGCGGCGCGGCGGCGGGTGCGAACGCGGCGGCGGGCGGTGCGACGGCGACGGCGAATGCGGCGGCGGGTGGCGCGACGGCGACGGCGAACGCCTCGGCGGGCGCGGCGGCGTCCTCGGATCCCTTCAGCCAGCTCCAGCAGCAGTTCGGCGCCTGGCACGGCAAGGGCAAGAACAGCGACGCCCCGACGGGCCCGAACGCGAAGCGGCTGGTGCAGGAGGCCTCCGAGGCGCTGTCGTCCGGCGACACCTCCAAGGCCCAGGAGAAGTACTCCCAGGCCCAGAAGACCAGCTCTCCGGTGATGCTGGACCTGAACCACGACGGCAAGCTGGGCACCACCGGCGTGAGCACCGCGAAGAACCGCGCGGACGGCCAGACCGGCAAGACCATCGCGTTCGACATCGACGGCGACGGCAAGAAGGAGAACGTCGAGTGGATGAACGGCGACGGCGACGGCATGCTGGTCGATGACCGCGCCGGCGCGGTGACCGCGGCGGCCAACGGCAACGGCGAGATCAACGGCAAGTCGCTCTTCGGCGACCAGGGC
>DASRBA010000050.1:0-14269 GCA_035637895.1 Myxococcaceae bacterium | reverse complement strand
GGAGGGGCGCGAGCTGTACAAGAGCCGCGTCAGCCAGGAGCTGTACACGACCACCAACTTCTTCGACCGCGCCATCGTGGACATCGTCATCCGGTCCAAGGCGCACGTGAAGTCGAAGATCTGGTGATCCGCCGGCACCGGGTTCCCCCCGAGGCCCGCGGCGAGCGCCTGGACGCGCACCTGGCGCGCGCCTTCCCGGACCTCTCCCGCGCCCGGCTGCGCCAGCTGCTGGAGCAGGGCCGCCTCGCCGTCTCCGGCCGCCCCGCGGACAAGCCGGCGCTGCGGCTCAAGGGAGGCGAGGAGGTGGCGCTCGACGTCCCCCCGCCCGCGCCCGCCGAGCCCCAGCCGCAGGACCTCCCCCTGCGCGTGCTCCACGAGGACGCGGACCTGCTGGTGGTGGACAAGGCGGCGGGGATGGTGGTGCACCCGGCGGCCGGACACGCGGACGGGACGCTGGTGAACGCGCTCTTGCACCGGGTGAAGGACTTGCGCGGGGTGGGCGGCGAGCTGCGGCCGGGCATCGTCCACCGGCTGGACCGGGACACCTCCGGCTGCCTGGTGGTGGCCAAGCACGAGCAGGCCCTGCGCGCGCTGCAGCGGGCCTTCGCCGGCCGCGACGTGCGCAAGCGCTACCTGGCCGTCGTCCACGGCGTCCCGCGCGCGGCGAAGGCGACCCTGGACACGCCCTACGGCCGGCACCCCACCCAGCGGAAGAAGTTCACCGGGAGGCTGAAGGCGGGCAAGCGCGCGGTGACGGCGTACGAGGTGGTGGAGCGCTTCGGGAGCGCCGCCGCGCTGCTGGAGGTGGAGCTGCACACCGGCCGCACCCACCAGGTCCGCGTCCACCTGTCGGAGGCGGGGCACCCGCTGCTGGGGGACGCGCTCTACTCGCGCCGGCGGACCGGGGTCATCGGCCGGCAGGCGCTGCACGCGTGGAAGCTGGACTTCCCCCACCCGCGCACCGGCCGGCGGATGGCGTTCGAGGCGCCGCCCCCGCCCGACTTCACCGCCGCGCTGGACGCGCTCCGCCGGCAAGAGGGCTAGATGCCGCCTACCGTCATGTTCTGCTGGCGCTTGGAGAGCACCTTCACCGGCTGGATCGCCATCACCCGCATGAAGACCTTGAGCAGGTCCGGGTCGAACTTGTGGCGCAGCTCGGTCCACATCAGCATCAGCGCCACCTCCGGCCCGTAAGCGTCGCGGAACGGGCGCTTGGACGTGAGCGCGTCGTAGGTGTCGCAGATGCACAGGATCCGCGCGTACACGCCCAGGTTGGCGCGCGGGATGATCATCTGGATGTTGCCGCGGGCGTCGCGGACGGCGGTGCCGAAGTCGGTCTTGTGCTCGAAGGTGGTGACCACCCGGAGCAGGGTGGCGCGGTTGAAGCCCTTCTCCATCAGGATGTTGCGGATGGAGATCAGCGGCGCCTTCTGCACCATCGCCTTCTCTTCCGCGTCGAGCGCGCCCTTCTTGGCGGCCAGCTGCTCCGGGATGGTGGCCATCCCCGCGTCGTGGAAGAGGGCGATGTAGCCCAGGTCGCGCAGCTGCGGCTTGGTCAGGCCCAGCTCCACCCCGAAGACGATGGCCATCAGGCAGACGTTGACCTGGTGGTAGATGAGGTAGTCGCCCTCGTTCTTGAAGGTGGTCATCCCCAGGAAGTGCGTCTTCTGCTCGTAGGAGATGTCCACGAAGTCCTGGACGATGCGCACCGCCTTGTTGCTGGAGATGGGCTTTCCCTTGCGCACCGAGTCCAGGTACTTGCTGATGAAGAACACCGCGCGGCCGTAGACGGTCATCGCGTACTTCTTCCGGTCCACCTTCCGGTCGTCCGGGTTGGCCAGCTCGTCGCGCGACAGCTTCTCCTTCAGCTTGGAGAACTTGGCCACCTTCATGTTGACCAGCTTGTGCGTCCCGATGCCGTCCTCTTCCGACTTGTCCGGCTGCTCCTTGCTGAAGATCCAGATGAAGTTGCGCAGCTCGGGGATCTGCACCTGCTTGTGGAGGGTGAACCCGCCCACGTCCTTGTCGCGCATCTCCTGGAGGAGGTAGCGCATGTTGTCCAGGGCGTTGAGGTCCACCTTCACCAGCATGTTGTTCAGGTAGAAGGAGTCCTTGACGCCCACCAGCTCCAGCTTGCTCTCGCGGGTGATGATCTGGTTCACGCAGTCCATCAGCGCCTGGAGCGGCTTCTGGAAGACGGCGTTCTCCGGGTCGTACATCTTCACCGACCGGATCAGCATGTAGAGCCCGGAGAGGAGCGACCGGGCCAGCGCCTGGAGCTTCTCGCTGTGCTCGCGGCCGAACTCCTGGATGTTCTCATCCTGGGCTTCGGTGATCCTGAAGTTGTCTCCAGCTGGCATGGTCACACCTGCGGCGCTTCACCCTCGCCGAACAGCGCCTTCTTCACCTGGTACATCGCCTTGCGCGCCGCGGTCAGCACCTCCGCCGGCTGGCTGCGCTCCTCCACCACCCTCTGCAGCACCTTGTAGCTCTGCACCGAGCACGCCCCCGCCAGCCCGTGGATGGCGAGCAGCTTGTCGTCCAGCACCTTCTTGCGGTTGAGCAGGCCGGCCTTGGTGCCCAGGATCTCCGACAGGTGCATCAGCGCGTTGTGCACCCCGGTGGACCCGAGCGCGGAGTAGATGGCGGCGCGCTCGCGGGGGTCCTTCTTGTCGAAGTTCTCGTCGGTGGCGAACTTCATCAGCTCGATGTACGCCTTCTCGCGGTCGAACTCGGGCAGGAGCTTGATGGCCACCATCCGGACCTGGATGTTGGAGTCGTCCATCATCTCCACGATGGTCTTGCGCGCGTCCGGGGTGCGGCCCTGGGCGATGATCGACATCACCTCCAGCTTCACGGCCAGGTTCTTGGTCCGCAGCGCGCCGGCGAAGAGCTTGATCCGGTCCGGGACCTTGGCCTTCTCCAGGATGTAGACCATGTCGCGCACCGTCTGCGGGCGGTCGGCCTGCAGGCGGGTGATGAACGGGTCCGGCATCTCCTTGCAGAAGGGCATCAGGAGGTCGCACAGCATGGTGCGGTTCTCGGGGATCTCCATCGTCTCCAGCACCGTGAGCAGGGTGGGGATGGAGTCCGCCTCCAGCGACTGGAAGTAGCGGGTGAGGTCCGCCGGGTTCTTGGGGAGGCCCACCCGGAGCATGTCGCCGATTCGCGTCAGGCGCTGCTCCTCGCCCATGCGGCTGACCAGGGTGGCGCGCAGGCGGGAGAGGCCCTCGTTCTGCATCTGGCGCTGCTCCATGGCCTTCAGCTTGAGGATCATCTGGTTGATGGTGCCGTAGTCCTCCTGGAGCAACAGCGCGTCCAGCAGCTGGACGAACATGTCCTCCAGCAGCATGGGGTCCTCCACGCCGCTCTCCACCACCTGGAAGACGGCGGAGACCAGCTTGGGGAAGAGGCGGGCGGCCTCCTCCTCCTGGATCTCCTTCTGCACCTTGGCCTTGAGCTCGTCGGTGGCGGCGGCGCCCTGGACCACCGCGCCGCGGATCTGATCGATCCCCTCCAGCTTGACCTCCAGGTCCTCGGTGGAGACGCGGGCGAAGCGGAGGAAGTCCGTGGATTGGGTGCGCAGGCGCGAGTAGAGGAAGGAGACGATCTGGTCGACCTCGACCTGGACCTCCTGCTCGGAGAACTCGTCCATCTTGAAGCCCTCGACCACCACGTACTCGAGGTGCTCGAGGGAGGCCTTCCAGAGCTGGGAGATGACGTCGTCCGCGCCGCGCTCGGGCTCGGAGGTGGCGATGAGGGTGAAGGTGATCAGCTCCTGGATGGAGAGGCCGGGGCGGAAGATCAGGTTCCGGATGCCGTCCCGGTAGAACTTGAACGCCATCGGGGTCGGCTCTTCGAACAGGTCCTGCTGGTACATCTGGAAGTTCTGCGACTCCACCTTGAGCGCCAGCGGGCCGTAGGTCGCCAGGTACTGGGTGAAGGCCTGGTGTGTTTTCTCCAGGAACTCGCCGAACTTGCCTTCGGCGTGCCGGTACATCGCGATCTGCTTGATGCCCTTGGCCAGCTGGAAGACGATCTCCTTGGCGGCCTCGACCTTGTCGCGATTGGTCGGATCCTCCATGGGATCCTGCCGGCCGGGATCCGGCCGATCACCCGCCCGACCGTCAGCGACGGTCTCTGCTCGTTGAGCCCCTCGCGTCGCCATGGCTGTCCCGCAGCCAGTCTACCCGCGCCGCGGTGCTTTGGGGCGCCGTTCATGGTAGGTGTGCGCGCCATGGCCCCTCCCGCAAGCACGGCCCCCGTCCGGGCGGCCGAGACGCCCCCACACGGAGCTACCCTGGACCGCGCGGCCACCGCGGCGGCGGAGGGTGAGCACCAGCCCTTCATCCCCGCCGGCAAGGAGGTCCCGGAGCTGACGCCGATCCCGGTGCTGATGGGGTCCATCCTGGGGATCGTCTTCGGCGCCTCCAGCATGTACCTGGTGCTGAAGGTGGGCCTGACGGTGAGCGCCTCCATCCCGGTGGCGGTGCTCTCCATCACCATCTTCCGGGGGCTCTCCAAGGTGCTGGGCGTCCGGAACGCGACCATCCTGGAGAACAACATCGTCCAGACCACCGGGTCGGCGGGGGAGAGCATCGCCTTCGGCGTGGGCGTGACCATGCCGGCGCTGTTGATCCTCGGCTACAACCTGGAGATCGGCCGGGTGGTGCTGGTCTCCGTGCTGGGGGGCCTGTTGGGCATCCTGATGATGATCCCGCTGCGGCGGGCGCTGATCGTCAAGGAGGCCAAGACGCTGGTCTACCCGGAGGGCACCGCCTGCGCCGAGGTGCTGATCGTCGGCGAGAAGGGCGGGGCCACCGCCAAGACGGTGTTCGCCGGCCTCTTCGCGGGCGGGATGTTCAAGTGGCTCTACGGGGCGTTCAAGCTGTGGAAGGACACCCCGGAGAGGATCCTGGGCAAGTGGTACCCGGGCTCGGCGGTGTCGCTGGAGGTGGCGCCGGAGCTTCTGGGCGTGGGCTACATCATCGGGACGCGGACGGCGATGACCATGGGCGCCGGCGGCATCCTGTCCTGGCTGGTGCTGATGCCGGCCATCGTCCTCTTCGGCGGCGGCCTGGACCACCCGGTGGCGCCCGCCACCAAGCTGATCCGGGACATGTCGCTGGGCGAGCTCTGGCACGAGTACATCCTGTACATCGGCGCCGGCGCGGTGGCGGCGGGCGGCATCATCTCGCTGGCGCGGTCGCTGCCGGTCATCGTGGCCGGCGCGGCGCGCGGGCTGAAGAGCCTCAAGGGCGTGGGCGGGGGGGCAGGGCCCGCCCGCACCGACAAGGACCTCCCGCTCTGGCTGGTGGGCGCGGGCGCGGCGGTGATCATCCTGGCCTGCTGGCTGGCGCCGTCCCTGAAGCTGAACATCCTGGGCGGCCTGTTGATCATCGTCTTCGGGTTCCTCTTCGTCACCGTCAGCTCGCGCCTCACCGGCGAGATCGGCAGCTCGTCCAACCCGATCTCCGGGATGACCATCGCCACGCTGCTGCTCACCTCGCTGATCTTCGTCGGCCTGGGGTGGACCTCGGCGCCGTACAAGGTGACCGCGCTCAGCGTGGCGGCCATCGTCTGCATCGCGGCCTCCAACGGGGGGACCACCTCGCAGGATTTGAAGACCGGGTACCTGGTCGGCGCCACGCCGTGGCGGCAGCAGGTGTCCATCCTGATCGGCGCGTTCAGCTCGGCGATCGTGATCGGGTTCGTGATCCTCTGGCTGAACGACGCCGGGACCGTCTACGCCAAGCGGAGCTACCCGGACTTCCAGGCCAACGTCGCCGAGCTCACCGAGCCCATGGAGAAGGTGCAGGGGCCCGAGGCCGCGTCCGACACGGCCGAGTACCACGTGCTCCGCCTCCGGGAGCCGCAGGGGTCCATCGCCGCCGGCAAGTACCTGGTCGACGACACCGGCCACATCAAGTACCTGGTGGATCCGGGCATCAACGGCGCGGTGGCCACCCGGGACAACGGGTCGCCGGTGCAGAAGTTCCAGGCGCCCAAGGCGACGCTGATGTCGCTGATCATCGAGGGGATCATGAGCGGGAAGCTCCCCTGGAGCCTGGTGCTGATCGGCGCCTTCATCTCCATCGTGCTGGAGCTGTGCGGGATCAGCTCTCTGGCCTTCGCGGTGGGCGTGTACCTGCCGATCTCCACCTCCACGCCGATCATGGCGGGCGGGCTGGTCCGCTGGCTGGCGCAGCGCACGGCGCGGAGGAAGCGGACCGAGGCGGAGGAGGAGAGCGGGCCGGGCGTGCTGGTCTCCTCGGGGCTCATCGCCGGCGGGGCGATCGTGGGGACGCTGATCGCCTTCCTCTCCATGTCCAACACCATCCCCAGGGCGATCGACTTCTCCGGGGTGATGGGGGCCGCCGCCAACAGCGACCTCTTCTCCTTCGCGCTCTTCCTGGGGCTGTGCGGCTTCCTCTACCTGGTGGCCAACGAGTACCTGCTCAAGGGCGAGGGCGCCGCCGAGGAGAAGAAGACCTAGCCCCAGGGACCCAGGGCCCGCTGAGGCGGCGGGCCTTCCGGCCGCTGCCGATCGGGCTTCAGCCTGGAGCGCCGATCGCGCCGCGGAGGCGGTGCGAGAGCACCTTGATGATCCCCAGCGCGATCTCCGGCTTCTCCGCCATGATCTCCTGGAAGTCCTCGCGGGAGATCTTGAGCAGGTTGGTGTCCTTCAGCGCGGTGACGGTGGCCGAGCGCGGGGACGCGTCCAGGATGGCCATCTCGCCGAAGCACTCGCGTTCGCCCAGCTCGGCGATCTGGCGGTCGCCGCGGTGGACGCGCACCTTCCCGTCCAGCACCAGGTAGAGGGCGTCGCCTGCCTCGCCCTCGGCGAAGATCTCCTCCCCGTTCTCCCGCGCCTCCTCGGTGGCGATCAGCGCGACCTGCGCCAGGTCCTCGCCGGGGATCTGCGAGAACAGGTCGATCGATTTGAGGAAGAGGACCTTCTCGACGGTCGAGAGCAAGCCGCCCCCGTTTTAGCTGCGCAGGTGGATCACCGCCAGCTTCAGCTCCGTCATCTCCTCCACCGCGTAGCGCGGGCCCTCCTTGCCGAAGCCGGACTCCTTCAGGCCGCCGTAGGGCATGACGTCCGCGCGCCAGGCCGGGCCCTCGTTGACGTGGAGGTTCCCGGACTGCACCTCGCGCAGGAAGCGCATCGCCGCGTCCAGGTCCCGGGTGAAGATGGACGCGGAGAGGCCGTAGCGGCTGCGGTTGCAGAGGGAGATGGCCTCGTCCAGCGACGCGAACGGCGATGCGCCCACCGCCGGCCCGAACAGCTCGTCCTCGGAGATGCGCATCTGCGGCTTCACGTCCGCCACCAGGGTGGGCGCGTGGACGGCGCCGGCCCGCTCGCCGCCCACGACGACGCGCGCCCCGCCGGACGCCGCCTCGCCGATCCACTCCTGGACGCGCGCCGCTTCGCGCTCCCGCACCATCGGCCCCACCTGCATCCCCTCCGCCATGGGGTCACCCGCCTTGAGCGCGCGCACCTTCCCGGACAGGAGCTGCACCAGGTCCGCGTAGATCTTCTGCGCGCCGAGGATGCGCTGGGCGGAGATGCACGACTGCCCGGCGTTGGAGAAGCCGGAGCGGGCGACGGCGGCGGCGGCCTCCTCCAGGTCCGCGTCCGCCAGCACCACCACCGGCGCGTTGGAGCCCAGCTCCATGGTCACCCGCTTGAGGCCCGCGCGGCGGCAGATCTTGTCGCCCACGTCGCGGCTGCCGGTGAAGGTCACCTTCCGCACCCGCGGGTCGGACACCAGCGCGTCGCCCAGCTCGCCGCCCGGGCCGGTGAGGCACTGGATGGACTCCGGCGGCGCGCCCGCGTCCAGCAGCACCTCCACCAGCTTGAGCGCGGAGAGGGGCGTGTCGCTCGCCGGCTTGAGCACCACCGCGTTTCCACCCGCCAGCGCGGGCCCCAGCTTGTGGGCCACCAGGTTGAGCGGGAAGTTGAAGGGCGTCACCGCCGCCACCACGCCGCAGGGGACGCGCAGGGTGAACGCCAGCTTCCCCTTCACCCCCGGCGCCGCGTCCACCGGAATGCCCTCGCCGACGATCCGCTTGGCCTCTTCCGCGGAGGCGGTGAGCGTCTCCACCGCGCGGCCCACCTCCCCGCGCGCCTCGGAGAGCACCTTGCCCTCCTCGCGGGTGATGGTGCGGGCGAGGTCGTCGGCCCGCTCGCCCAGCATGGCGGCGGCCCGGGTGAGGACGCGGTAGCGCTCGTGGCCCGAGAGCGCCTCCATGGCCCTGGCCCCCCGGACGGCGCTCTGGAGGGCGGCCTCCACGTCGGCGGCGTTCGCCCGGGGGACGGTGTCGAACGCCTTGCCGTCGAAGGGGTTCACCACCTCGGACCGCTGGTCCCGGTCCACCCACTGCCCAGCCAGGTACATCTTCATATGGGCGGAGGACTCTAGCGCCGGAACGCCGGAAGCAACCGGTGGTAACGTCCCCTGTCGAGCGATGAGCAGTCCCGGAAGTCCCGGCGAGCCCGGCCCTCAGTCCCTTCCCCCTGGCCCTCCCGACGGCGGGCGCGTGCGGCGCCTCAGCCTGCGCAGCAAGGTGGTGCTGGTCACCGTCAGCACCGGCGCGCTGGTGGCGGGGACGCTGGTCTGGGCCTTCTACTTCCAGGCCAAGGAGGCGATGACGGAGGAGCTGCGCGCGCGCGGGCGCACCGCCGCCATCGGCCTCTCCTCGAACCTGTCCTACGCGCTCTCCACCGGCGACATGACCGGGCTGGCCGTCGGCGCCCAGGCCACCATCGACCAGGTGCCGGACGTGGCCTACGTGGTGGTGCGGGACAAGGGCGGTTGGGCGCTGGTGGAGTCGTTCCGGCCGGAGCTGAAGCTGCAGGGGTTCTCCACCGCGGACGTGCCCTCGCTGGGGCCGGTGGATCCGACGCTGCGCGCGGCGGACCGGGTGGTGGAGATCAGGGGGCAGAACCTCCAGGCGGTGGAGGCGCTGGTGCTGGCGGACACGGACCGCGCGCGCATGGGGAAGGAGGACGCGCTGCTGGTGCCGGCCACGCTGAACGACCTGTTGCCGGGGCCCAGCGTCCCGGAGTCGAAGGTGGTCGGATCGGTGCAGATCGGGCTTCGCCTCAGCTCGCTGCAGGGGAAGGTGAACGCCATCACCAGCCGCGCGCTGCTGGCCGGGTTGCTGGCGACCATCGGCTGGGCGGCGGTGGCGTACCTCCTGGCCCGGCGGGTGACGGAGCCGGTGGAGCGCCTCACCCGCGCCGCCACCGGGATCGCCCGGGGGGACCTGGAGCAGAGCATCCGCGCCACCGGCACCGACGAGATCGCCGAGCTGGCCTGGAGCTTCGAGACCATGACCTCCGGGCTGAAGGGGATCATGGCGGATCTGCGATCGGCCTCGCAGGACGTGGAGCGGGAGGCGGCGCGGATCCTCTCCACCTCCAGCAAGCAGACCGTGGTGGCCAACCAGCAGTCGGTGGCGATCAACGAGACCCGCTCCTCCGCCAACGAGATCGCCCGCGCCTCCAAGACCGCCACCGGGTACGCGGACTCCGTCATCCAGACCGCGCAGAAGTCGGAGGAGCTGACGCTGGAGGGGCAGCGGGTCGTCCAGCAGAGCGTGGACGGGATCGAGAAGCTGGGCGACCAGGTGGCGTCGCTGGCGTCGGAGATCGAGAACCTGGCCGGGCGCACCCAGAAGATCGTGGAGATCATCGGGACGGTGAAGGAGGTGGCGGAGATGTCCCACGTCCTCTCGCTCAACCTCTCCATCCAGGCCGCTCACGCCGGCCCCAACCGGCGCGGGTTCGACGTGGTGGCGATGGAGATGCGCAAGCTGGCCGCGCTCTCCGGGGTGGCGGCCACCGAGGTGCGGTCGATCGTGGGGGAGATCCAGAAGGTGATGGACGGCGCGCTGAAGGCGGCGCGCGAGGGCACCCGCGCCGCGGCGGACACGGTGTGGCTGTCCCAGATGGCCGGGCGCACCATCTCCGGCCTGGCCGGCGTCATCCGCCAGTCCTCCCAGGCGGCGCGGGAGATCGCGGACCACGCGCGGCGGCAGACCACCGGCATCGAGCAGATCCTGGGGGCGATCAGCGAACAGTCCCAGGCCATGGAGCAGGCCGTCCACGGCAGCGAGCAGGTGGAGGACGTGGCCGGCAACCTGGCCGCGCTGGCGAAGCGGCTCTCCGGGATGGTCTCGCGCTACGTCCACCGGGGCCAGTCCAGCCTCTCCCAGAGCGGGATCCGCTCCAGCGGCGAACGCCTTCCGCCGCCGCCGGCCCAGGCGTAGGGCCGATGGTTACGGGCTACGCCCGGTGAAGGGCGGCGCGATACACACGTGAATGGTTGTGCGCTGCGCGCGAGTGGTTGTGCGCTGCGCGCGAATGGTTGTGCGCTGCGCGAGTGGTTGTGCGCTGCGCGAATGGTTGTGCGCTGCGCGAATGGTTGTCCGCTGCGCGCGTAAATAGGAGCGCCGCCGCTCGGACGGAACGAGCCGGTCCGGCTCTCACGCCGCCGCGTCGCGGAGGATCAGCTCGGCGCGCTGGCGCACGAAGGGCGCCTCGTCCCCCTTCCGCGAATCCGCCAGCGCGGGCGCGCGCTCCGGCGCCAGGCGCACGCACGACAGCAGCGCCACCTCGCGCACCACCGGGTTGCCGTCCGCCACGCCGGCCACGATCGCCTCCAGCGCCGGCTGGCAGCCGATCTGCGCGGCGTAGTGGACCGCGCAGGCGCGCACCCAGGCGGTCTCGTCCTGGCACAGCAGCACCAGGGTGTCGGTCCGCGGCGGGCGGGTGAACTCCACCAGCCCCGCTACCGCGCGCAGCTTGTCGGACCGCGGGCCGTCCTCCAGCAGCGGCAGCAGCTTCCGCTTCAGCCCCCGCTCCAGCAGGTTGTCCAGCAGCTCCACCGCGTTGGCCCGCTTCCGCTGGGCGTCCTGGGCCTGCGCGTCCCGGATGCCGGCGTAGATCCGCTCCATCCCCGCGTCCGGGTAGAGGACGGAGAGGAGCAGGAAGACGCGCTGCTCGGTCTGGACGACCTTCTCGTGGATGGCGGAGGAGAGCAGGGCGGCGGCGGCGGCGGGACCCTCGCGCGGGGTGTCCGCCTGGGGGCCGGCGCCCAGCTCCAGCACCTCGGCGGCGGCGAGCGCCCGGCAGATGCGGGACAGCTCCTTCTGCAGCGCGCCGTCGATGGGGCGGCGGTCCAGCGCGGAGAGCTGGTGCCCGCGGACGGCGCGGGAGAGCGCGCGGTACAGCCGGGTGCGCAGCTCCTCGTCCGGCTCGTCGAGGAAGCGGGCGATGACCTCCACCGCCTCCTGCGTGCCCAGCTTCCCCAGCACCCGCGCGGCGCCGCGGCGGATCAGCGGATCCTCCAGCCGGTTCCCCAGCACCTTGGCCAGGGTGGGGATGACGTGCGGCCCGTAGGCGGCCAGCGCGTCGATGGCCTCGCGCCCCACCTCCGCGGACTGCGTCTTGTAGATGAGCGGGATGACGAACTCCGGCGACTTGAGCGCCGCCGCCGCCATCACCGCCTGCCGCCGCACCTCCGGCTCCGGGTCCGCCATCAGCTCCAGGACCGGCTGGTAGAAGTTCTTCACCCCGATGGCGCCGAGGATCTTCGCCGCGTGGGCGCGCATCTTGGCGTCCGGCTCGGCGATCAGCGCCTTGAGGGCCTCCGCCGCCATCAGCACCCCGTCCAGCCCGCCGTAGCGGATCATCCCCGTCACCGCCGCGCCGCGGATGCCCGGGTCCGCGTCGCCCAGGAACGCCTTCACGCTCTTGACCGCCTTGTCCCTCCCCAGCGTGCAGAAGGCGTCGATGGCGGCGGCGCGCACCCGCGGGTCCGGGTCGTCGAAGCGGCGGAACACCGAGTTGGCGAACCGGAGCGTCTGCCGCCGCGCGTAGTACGCCAGCGTGGCCATCCGGACCTCCGGCGCGGGGTGCTCCAGGAGCGTCTCCACCCGGTCGTCCATCTGGATCGCCTCCAGGTGCGGCAGCAGCTCCAGCGCGCCCAGCACCTCGCGCACGTCCCCGCTCTCCATGGCGCGGACCAGCACCGCCTCGGTGGAGCCGTCCTGGACCTTGTAGCGCGCGGTGTCCAGCCCCAGCCGGCGCTGGCGGAGGTTCTCCTGGAGCGAGTGGATGTAGTGGGAGCGCGAGGCCAGCACCACCACCACCCAGACGGCGGAGAGCGCCAGCGTCACCCACGCCAGCGAGCCGACGTTCTCGCCCACCCACCGGCGGTACCCGAGCAACAGGACGCCCCCCAGGCCGATGGAGAGCGGCTTCACCACCCCGTCGATGAACGCCTTGGCCGGGGCGCGCGCCTGGGGCGGCACCGGGAGGTAGAGGATCTGGGTGGTGGCGTCGTTGATGGAGTAGCGGAAGAGGGTGTCCGCGCCCTTGGCGGTGGAGGCCGCCCACAGGCCGGGGAACAGCACCAGCGCGCCGTTGGAGAGGAAGAGCGAAGAGGGGAGCACCGCCAGCGCGCCGATGACGCCCGCGCGGTTGAGGATGCGCCCGGTGCCGAAGAGCTGCATCACCACCGCCAGCACGCCCACCACCGCGTAGAAGCGGCCGAAGTACGCCGCCAGCTCGTCCTTGGCGAAGGACTGGGAGGAGATCACCTTGAAGTCGAAGTCCACCAGCGTGGTGGTGAAGAAGGTGATCGCCGCCAGCAGCGCCACGCTGCGCAGGTGCGCGTTCTGCGTCACCCGGGTGAAGCCGCCGGACCGGACCGCGACCGAGGGGCGCCCGGAGGCGGCGCGGGCGAAGAGGCGCTGGCGCCCCGCCCGGCCGGCCATGAAGGAGGTGACGCCGCAGCCCAGCAGCAGCGCGGCGCACATGGGGAGCAGGGCGGACGCGCCGTAGCGGAGGGCGATCTTCGCGGTGAGCAGGCCGATGATGACGTTGGAGAGGGTGCCCCCCGCGCCGATCATCCCGTACAGCCGCTTCGCCTCGCGCGCGTTGAACAGCTCGTTGCAGAGGGTCCAGAACTGGACCAGGGTCAGCGCGCCCATCACCTCCACGTAGACGTAGAGCGCGGCGTAGACCCAGGGAGCGCCCCGGCGCTCCACCAGCCAGAGCGCGACGAAGGCGGCGGCGAACAGCGCCGCGCTGCCGATGGCCATCAGGTCCCGGCGGACGCGGGCGGCGATGGGGTTGTAGAGGAGGCCCACCGCGGTGACCGCGCCGGCGGAGGCCACGTACATCCACGCCAGCTGGGAGCGGCTCCCGTGCGCCAGGAAGAGCGCGTCGCGCACCGACCGGCCGGCGACGAACGCCCCCACCGCCAGCAGGGACTGGAGGAACAGGATGGAGGTGAGCTTGCGCTCACCGGCCCTCACCGGGAAGACGGACTCGAGCAGGCGGAGCAAGGCGGGCGCCAGTGTATCAGCCCGCCCGCCCCGCCGGCCCCTGCTCCGCGGCCTCAGACCGCGGTCATCATCGATTCCGGATCCACCTCGGCCATCAGCGCCGCCAGCTCGTTCTTGAGCTTGTCCTTGGCGCGGATCTCCAGCTGGCGGGCGCGCTCGCGGGAGAAGCCGAAGTGCTCGCCCAGCTCTTTGAGCGTCATCGGCCGCTCGTTCATCACCCGCTGCTCGATGATGAAGCGCTCGCGGGGATCCAGGCGGGCGAGCGCCACCTTCACCCGCTCGTTGATCAGCCCCGCCTCCTCCTTGTCGGCGAACTCGTCGTCCTGGGCGGCGGTCTGGGAGACGACGAAGTCGACGTGGCTGTTGCCCCCGTCCTCGCCCATGGGCGCGTCCAGCGACAGGTCGCGGCCGCCCATCCGCTGCTCCATCTCGCGGACCTCCTGCGGCTTGACCCGGAGCTTCTTGGCGATGTCGTCCACGTTGACGCCGGTGGACCCGTCCGCCTCGCCCAGCTTCTCCAGCTCCCGCCGGGTGCGCGCCAGGGAGAAGAACAGCTTCCGCTGCGCCTGGGTGGTCCCCAGCTTCACCAGCGACCAGCTCTTGAGGATGTAGTTCTGGATGTACGCGCGGATCCACCACACCGCGTACGAGATGAGGCGGATGCCCTTGTTGGGGTCGAACTTCTGCACCGCCTTCATCAGGCCGATGTTCCCCTCCTGGATGAGGTCGGCCATCTTGATGCCGTACGACCGGTACTCGTAGGCGACCTTCACCACGAAGCGGAGGTTGGACGTCACCAGCCGGTGCCCGCAAGGCAGGTCGCCCTTCTTGAACCGCCGCGCCAGGCGCTGCTCCTCGTCCGCGGTGAGGAGGGAGTACTGGTTGATCTCCGACAGGTAGGTCGCCA
>DASRBA010000049.1:0-5584 GCA_035637895.1 Myxococcaceae bacterium | reverse complement strand
CCCGCCCGTGCTGTCCACCCGGACGCACCCCAGCACGCAGTCCTCGTCGATCGGCCCGTCGCAGTCGTCGTCGATCCCGTTGCACACCGAGTCATCCGTGGCCGGCACCCCCGGCGTGCACGCCGGCGTCCCTCCGTCCGCGCACCCCGCCACCGTCCGCTGGCACGCGCCGATCCCGCACGTGATGGACGGGATCCCTTCATCCGTCGTCCCGTCGCACGTGTCGTCCCTCCCGTTGCACGCCTCCACGCCCGCCGGGAGCACCTCGCCCTGGCACGCCGTCCACGTCCCCGCCGAGCACGTCTGCGACCCGGCAACACACACGCCGACGCCCGCCGTACCCGCCCTCCCGGAGTAACAGGACCTCGACCCGGTATCGTGGATCGTCTTGTCGGTGTCGTCGCAGTCCGGGCCCGCGCACGCGCCCGGCGTCGTCTCCACGCCGAACCCATCCTTGTCGTTGTCCGTACACCCGGGACACTCCACCTCGCAGACCCCGGCATTGCACGCCCACGCCCCGCACGCCGGCGCGCCGTGGATCGGCTGACATTGCGAGGAATCCGTGCACTCCGGCTGCGGTCCGCCGCAGTTGCACGCCTGGAGCGCAGCGGACGCCACCAGCACCACCACTCCGACGAAGGGGAACGAAGAAGAGCAGCGCATCAGCGGGCCTCCCAGGACCTGGAGCTCAACCCGGATGAATGGCTCGAGTTGCGAAAAACCTTCAAACGGTGACGTGGCTCAGTGCGCCATCGAAATGCGTGTCACCCCAACCTGACCGGAGACCGAACCCCGACCACCGTACTCATCTCCTGCCTGGGCGACACGAGCGCGAGGACCTGGAGCGTCATCCCGGGATACACGAATTTCTTCACCGCCCACTCGGCGAGGATCACGGTCGCGGTGGGCGAGCCGTCTCCGCTGGGGACAAACGCGCCCGTCCGCAGCCAGCCGAACAACGGGTGCACCTGGTCGAACCGGGGCACGGTGCCTTCCACCAGTCGCGCCGCCTTGCGCCCCTGCACCACCCTGAGCAGCGCGCGGGCATAGGCGAGCGCGAAGAAGCCCCCGAAGACGAGGAGTTGGACCCGACGCCTCGGCGAGTGGGACAGTGCCCCCACGACGAACAGGGCGAGGCAGACCACCCACGTCCCCACCGTCTTCCACGCGCGCGCGTCGACCTGGAGCTGCTTCCACACGCTCCACTTGCCCGCGTTCGCCAGGTACCACTTCAACTCCTGCGGGGCGTCGGTCGTCCAGCCCTCGATCTCGTGGAGATCGCCCCGCTGCTCCTTGGTCGTCACGCGCGAAGTCTACGGCTCGGAGACGATCCGGAACACCAGCGCGGGGAGCGCGTCCAAGAACGCCTCGTCCCCGCCGCCCTTCAACCGCTCCGACACCGACGCCACCGCGCGCCCGCTCTTCGGGTCCACCGCGGTCAGGTTCACCACCAGCGACTCCCCCACCCGCCCCACGCTCCCGTGCACCACCCGGTCCGCGCCCAGCGCGCCGGCCAGCTCCGTCAGGCAGTTGGTGTCCGTGCACCCCAGCAGCTGCTGCTGCCGCTCCGCGCCGAGCACCGCCTCCACGTCCGACCCCGTCATCACGTTCAGCCCGGGGTTCTTCCGCAGCTCCCCCACCAGCGCGTCCGAGAACAGCCCCACCGTCGCCGGCTCCAGCCCACCCTTCGCCTCCAGCCGCAGCACCACGTACTTGATCGACCGCACCTTCCCCTTCGCGCACGTCAGCCGCACCGTCGACGGCGCCCACGGCTGCGCGTGCCGCCCCGCCACCCAGTACACCCCGACGATCAGGAGCGGGTTCACCAGGAACGCGGGCACCGAGATGATCGCCGACGACAGGTTCTGCCCCAGCCCGTTGGCCACCGACTCCTCCACCTGCACGGAGGCCGCGCCCTGCGGGCACAGCTCTTCCACCATCACCGGCCCGCTCAGGTCCCACAGTCCCGACGCCAGCGACTGGTGCTGCACCTCCCTCGGCGCGCCCGCCTCCGCCACCGCCTTGCTGAACTTGAACGTCATCCGGTAGCAGCCGCCGCCCAGCACCAACCCGATCGCCACCACGGCGCGTGCGGCGCGCGACCTCATTTCTTCACCCCCGCGCACTCCACCACCACCTTCCGTGGCGTGTAGACACCCAACGTCAAGATGTCCACCCAGGCCACCGACTCCGCGCGCCACGACGCGACGCCCATCGGGCAAACGGAGTCCAGGTCGACCTCGTGCTCGCCGATGATCCCGAACAGCCAGTAGCTCAGGAGCTGTTCGTGGACCTCCGGCCCCTTCGGGAGGTGGGTCTTGAGCTCGACGCGATGGCACCCGGCCAGCGAGACCGCCAGAGCCAGCACGCACCACCGGCGCGAGACCGAGCGCACGACTCCAGTCTACGGTCAGGTGCGGCAACGTCTCCATTTCTTTTGCCCCCACCTGGGCGGTTAACCTCGGGGATCCCGGGAGAGGAAACCCTCATGCGACGTGCCGTAGGGGCGACAGTCGTGGCGGTGTGGGCGCTCGCGTTGGCCGCGCGGGCGGATGAACCCAAGGACGAGGTCCGGAAGGTCGCGGAGCGGTACCTGGAGGCCCTCACCGGCAAGGGCAGCCAGGACGACCGCGAGCTGCTCCTGGGCGGGGCCACCGCCAACGCCCAGCTCTTCAACCTGGAGAACTGGAAGGTGATCTCCCGAGCGCCCCCGCAGGTCGAGCAGGGCGACCTCCGGCAGGTGGTGGGGATGATGCAGGACCTGGACAAGGCCGGCCGCACCTCGCTCTCCAAGATCATCAACGTCGGGGGCGGCGGCGAGGGCCTCTCCGTCCACCAGATCTCCGAGTCCGAGGCGAAGAAGATCCTCGAGCCGACGCGCGAGAAGGCGCAGGCGTTCCTCCGCAGCAGCCCGGTGCTCGCCTACATCGCCCGCGTGGACAAGGACGTCTACTGGCACCCCAAGAACCCGGTGCGGGCGCTGCTGGCCAGCGCGGGAGGGAGCGGGAGCTACATGCTCCAGCTCCACATCTTCACCATCGAGACCAAGGAAGGGCCGAGGCAGGTGCCGCGGCAGTGGCCGCTGCGGGTGCTCCGCTTCCGAGCGGGGAAGCTGGACACGGGCTGGAAGATCCTCCCGGCCTCGGACTGGAACGCGGAGTAGGGCTAGGGTCAGCGTCCAACGCCATGGCGGAGAAGCTCGGCGAGCTGCTCGTTCGGAAGGGGATCGTCACCCAGAAGGTGGTGGACGAGACCCTGAAGGCGCAGATGATCTACGGCGGCCGCCTGGGCACGCTGCTGGTGGAGCTCGCGCGCCTCGACGTGGAGGTGCTGGGGCAGGCGCTGGCGGAGCAGCGGAAGTTCCCCCTGGCGGAGACGAAGTTCTTCGAGGCCGCCACCGACTTCTCGGTGCTGCTCATCACCCCGGACATCGCGGTCAAGCACCTGGCGTTCCCGTTCGCGCAGGAGGGGCGGAAGCTGAAGGTCGCCTTCGCCGCGCCGTACGACCCGGAGGCGGTGGACGCGGTCGCGTTCGCCACCGGGATGCGCGTGGTGCCGTACATCGCGCCCGAGGTCCGGCTGCGGTTCTACATCGAGCGCCGGTACAAGGTGTCGTTCGAGTCCAACTTCATCCGGCTCGCGCCGGACGCGCTGCCCGAGGGCGCGTTCGCCGCGGGGAGGGCGGCGGGCGGGGGGGTGGCGGAGTCCGAGGACGATCTCGAGGAGGCCGAGACGTTCGAGGAGGCGCCCGAGGATGGGTACCTCATGGACCAGGACGAGGACCCGACCCAGCTCACCGGGATGGGGGCCGCGGCGTACCTGGCGATGGTCGAGGGGAAGAAGGCCGCGCCCGCGGCGGCGCCGGCTCCCCCGGCGCCCACTCCTCAGGCGACTCCGGTGACTCAGGTGACCCCGGCGCCGGGTGGCCTGCCGAAGATCACCCCGATGCCGATGTCGACGGAGGCGCTGCCGCCCAAGATCGAGGCGAAGGAGGCGGAGTCGCTCACCGAGGAGGTGGCCGCACCGACGCTGGAGCCGGAGATCGAGATCGAGCCGGTGTGGGAGGAAGAGGAGGAGAAGGCTCCGCCGCCGCACGCGGCCGACACGGCTCCGGAGATCCAGGTCGATCCCGGCTGGGCGGAGGAGGAGAAGGCCCCGCCGCCGCATGCGGCTGCCACGGCTCCGGAGATCCAGGTCGATCCCGACTGGGGGGAGGAGCAGACCCTGCCGCCCGCGGCTCCCGCAGCTCTGGAGATCCAGGTCGATCCCGACTGGGAGGAGGAGCAGGCCCCGCCGCCCGCGGCTCCCGCGGCTCCGGAGATCCAGGTCGATCCCGCGTGGGAGGAGCAGGCCCCGCCGCCCGCGGCTGCCGCGGCTCCGGAGGTCCGGGTCGATCCCGCGTGGGAGGAGCTCCCGCCGGAGCCGGTCACGAGGAGGGTCGAGCCGCTGCTGGAGGTGAAGGCGGCGCCACCGGAGGCGCTTCCGCCGCTGGAGGCTGGGTGGGTGCAGACCGATCCGCCGTGGGAGGACGATTCGCCGCCGAGCAAGGGCTTGCCAGCGCCGAAGATCGACCCGACGTGGGAGCCGGCGGTCCCGCCGAAGGATGCGATCCGCTCGTCGCCGCTGGACACGCCGTGGGAGCAGGAGATCTCGCTGATGGGCGTCCGCGGTGGGTTACCGCCCGCCGGCCCGCGCTCGACGCCCGTGCACCCGCTGCCGGCCATGTCCCCGGCGGGTCCGCGGGTGACGCCGGCGCCCATGCCGGCGATCGATCCGCACAACGCGCCGACCCCGGCGCTCGGGGTGCCGGCGGCCGGGCGGCCGACGCCGCAGGTGCCGATCATCGCCGCGACGTTCGATCCGCACGGCGCGCCCACGCCGGCGATGGGGCTGCCGGCAGCCACGCGATTGACTCCACAGGGGCCCATCGTCGCGATCGATCCGCACAATGCACCGACACCGGCGATGGGGCTGCCGGCAGCCACGCGGTTGACTCCGCAGGAGCCCATCGTCGCGATCGATCCACACAGCGCGCCGACTCCGGCCGCCAGATCGCCTGCGGCGGCGCTCATGACGCCGGCCACGGAGAGACCGCCCGGTGCCGCGGAGTTGCCGCCCGCTCGCAGTGAGCCGACCGCTGCCGCGCGCATGACTCCCGCGCCTGCGCCGGCCACGGCGGGACCGCCCGGTGCCGCGGAGTTGCCGCCTGCTCGCAGTGAGCCGACCGCTGCCGCGCGTATGACTCCCGCGCCTGCGCCGGCCACTGAGAGACCGCCCGGTGCCGCGGAGCTGCCGCCCACTCGCAGTGAGCCGACCGCTGCCGCGCGCATGACTCCCGCGCCTGCGCCGCGCGATCTCGTCTTGGGAACGGCCGGAGGACCCGCTCCTGCGCCCCGCGCCAGCCCTCAGACTTCACGACGCGCCGGCGCATCCTCTCCGAGCCTTCCAGCCCTCAACGCAGCGCCAGCTCCGCCGTCCGCGCGCGCCCCAGCACCCGCGACGGAGATGATCGCCCCGCCAACCACGGATCTCGCCGCTACTTCTGCGCCGCCCGCCGCGGGGGTCACCCCCGCTCCTGTCCAGC
>DASRBA010000048.1:0-31886 GCA_035637895.1 Myxococcaceae bacterium | reverse complement strand
AGCCTGTCCGTCCTTGAACCTTCGCAGCCCCGTGGCGAGCACGAATCGCATCAAGGTAAGGTCTGATCGCACGCGCACGAGCGCCCCATGAAACCTACCTTTACTGCCGCCGCTCTTGTCTCTCTCGTCGGGGCTCTCGGCGCCCTCATCGGCTGCCAGACCTACGACTTCGAACCCGTGACCCCGATCGCGATCGCGCAGACGACGCAGATCTACAAGACGATCGGTTCGACCGTCCGACCCGACCTGATGCTGGTCGTCGACAAGTCCGGGTCGATGAGCACCGTTGACCAAGGGCAGACCTCCTCGCGCATGGCGAACCTCCAGACCGCCATGTCCGGGTTCCTCACCAACAACGGGACCATCGCCCGCATGGGTCTGGTGCTCTTCCCGCAGGGCAGCGGGTGCGCGGCGACGACCGCGACCGCCGTGCAGCTGCCGCCGCTGGGGCCCAACAACTCGGATCCCCTGGCGACCGACCTGCAGAACGCCGCGAATCAGATCCGGACCACCATCAACGGCACCGCGCCGAGCGGCGGTACCCCGACAGCGAACGCCATCGCGTATGCCGCCCAGGATCCCAACCTCTCCGACCCGCTCCGCGAGGACTTCATCCTGCTCCTCACGGACGGTCTGCCGAACTGCAACGCCAACCTCGACGGGACCACCTGCCAGTGCACGTCGACGGCGTCGGGCGCTTGCAACGCGACGAGCTCCAACCAGTGCCTCGACGACGCCGCGGTTGTCAGCACCATCAGCGGCATCCGCACCAACCAGGGCATCCGCACCATCGTGATCGGCTTCGGGGCCGACACCAACAACCCGTTGGGCGCGACGACCCTGCAGTCGATGGCGGTCGCAGGTGGATTCCCCCGATCCTGCCCCGGCGGCACCAACGCGGAGTGCGTCACCCCCGGCGTGACGTGCAATCCCACGACGAAGGAGTGCTCGCAGGCCTTCTACCAGGCGGCCAACGCCACCGAGTTGGCGAACGTGCTCGCGGCCATCGCCGATGGCGTGAACCCGCTGCCCTGCGACTACCCGCTGGCGGTGACGCCGTCGAACCCCAACTTCATCTCGGTGTTGATCGACGGCACGGTCACCGCGAGCGGCAGCGCGACGTGGCAGTACGTTGCGCCGAACGGCACGTTCCCCAAGGGTGAGGTCCAGCTGGTCGGCGCGCTCTGCACCCAGGCCACCAACGCAAAGGCCCAGAACCCGGTCAACGTCGAGATCCGCCTGCTCCAGACGTTCTAGAGCGGGTCACCCCGCGGCGGACGGCTCCATGATGCGCGCCGACTGCGACCTGGAGAAGGTGCTCCGCCGCTGCCCCAGGACCAGGCGAAGCTCTGGCCCAAGCCGCAGGTCCGGCCGCCGTGCAGCGCATCCTCCGGCACAGCGACCCGCAGTTGACCACCGAGCGCTACGGCCCTACGCCCGAGCCGGCGCTTGGAGCGCGCTCCGAGCGGAGCTTGATCTGCTCCAGCACGCGCAGGTGGATGGCGTGGACCAACGCGTCGGCCCATAGCCCCCAGTACGGGGCCGGCGCGAGGTCCAACTCGTACCAGGTGCTGCCCTCCAGCCGGGTGCGGCCGCCCGGAAGCGGGACCAGCCTGAACTCGCCCCGGACGGAGCGGAAGTAACCGTCCAGGTGCGGCGGGTGCACGTGCCGGTACGGGCTCCATTCGGCCATGGGTGGGGGCTGCGAGGCCACGTCGAACGACAGCCGGCGCGGAGGCTCCCAGGCGGTGATCGGCTCCACGAAGGCGCCCGTGGAGAACTCACACCGCCGCACGGCGCCAACGCCGTGGCCCGTGATGCTCGCGCGCATCGGGTAGGAGATGCCCGCCCGGAACATCAGCTCGGGAGGAGGGGGAAGGTCGCCGAAGGCGATCACGTTGGGCCACACCATCTCCGGCGGCGCCTCCACCTCCACCGACGAGACCACCTCGTGCCGCGGCGCCAACGCGCGCTCCACCGGTTCGGACGCCGAGAGCAGCGGCAGCGCGAGGCCGACCAGCAGGAGTTGGACGACCGCCGCCGGCGGCGACGACTGGCGCGCGATGGCCCGCCCGATCACCGCGCCCAGGACGGCGCCCGCCGCGCCGATGGGGAAGGCCATGGTGATACAGACCACGCCCTCGAGCGCGAACAGCAGCGAAGCCCCGCAGGTAAGCACCAGCGCCGCCAGCGCCGCGCTGATGGAGCGGCCCAGCGACTGAGGTCCCTCGCGGTTGAGCGCGTAGGAGCTCACCGCGCCCACCAGCACCGGCGCCCCCAGGAACAGCGCCGACCCGTAGCTTCCCAGCACGGTCACGCTGAGCAGCAGCACTCCCAGGCCGAGCGCCGTCGAGATCGCCACCCCGAACAGGGCGCTGCGCAGGGTGTTCCCCACCAGCGGCAGGCGGCGCTCGGCGGGGTGGCGCGGCTTCGAGGGCAGCAGGCAGAGCGCGACCATCCACGCGTAGTTGAGGAGCGGGACGAAGTAGAGCAAGCCCGTCCACGGCGACCGGCCGGCGTCGACCGCCCGGCGCATGGTCATCGTGAGCCCGATCCAGAGGAACGGGAGCGCCCAGATCGCCATGGCGAGGAGCAGCGAGTGGGGCGCGGGCCGGAGCTCCGCCTCGCGCATCGAGAGCAGCGGCGACAGGTACGCGATCGGCGTCCACTGCTTCCCCGTCACCGCGAAGACCGCGCCGGCGTCCAGCACGTACTTCAGCGCCATCAGCCCGAAGCCGGAGGCGGCGTAGACGCGGCGGCCTACCGGTGCGGAGACCGAGAACCAGGTCCGGAACAGCAACGAAAGCCAGAGCATGGGACGGAGTCTGCTACGGGCGGGAGAGGAGGTGTCGCTCTACTCCCGCGCTCGGCCCCTGTGGGGCCCGCCCTCGCCATGTCATGCCGGCCTGGCCTTGTATGCCACGCTTGACACGGTGGCATGACTCAAGCTCCCGCGACAGAGCGATAGAGCCCCAGCACTCCGGCCGCGAAGCGCTCGCTCGAGTGTCGCGCCACTGCACCCGCGCGCGCGGCCTTCCCCAGCGCCTCTCGCCTCGGCGGATCCGCCAGCAACCCTGAGATCGCCTTCGCCAGCGCGCCCGCGCTGACCTCCGGCAGACCCACCGCCTCCACCCCATCCTCGAACAGCTCCGCCGCGCCTCCCGCCCGCGAGGCGATCAGCGGCCTCCCGCATGCCATCGCTTCCGCGATCGTCAGCCCGAACGGCTCCGGCCGGGTGCTCGCGTGCACCACCACGTCCAGCGCCCGGTACACCTCCTCCACCCGCTCCTGGAACGGGACGAACCTAACTCGGCCCTTCGCCAGCCCCCTCAGCTCCTCCGGGGAGAACTGAGACCCGCTGCTCCGGTACACCGGTCCACCCACCACGTAGCACCGCGCGTTCACCTGGCTCGCCGCCTGGAGGAAGACGTCCTGCCCCTTCCACCTCGCGTACGTCGCCACCATCCCCACCCGCGCCGTCCCCGCCGGCGCCTCCGGCAACCCCGCCAGCCGATCCAGCTCCGCGACCGCCCCACCCGGCGAGAACCGCTCCACGTCCACCCCGTTCGGCACCACCTCGCACCGCACGCCCGGTAGCCACCGCCGCGCGTCCTCCTCCACCGCCCGTGAAATACACAGCGCCGCCGCGGCCGATCGCGACACCCCTCGCAGCGCGTGCCGCATCAACGGCCGCTCTCCCACGAAGTCGTGCAGGTGCCACACCACCTTCGCCCGCCCCCGCAACGGCGCCAGCAGCAGATGGACCTTCAACCCATTCGAGTGCACGACGTCCGGCCGCACCCCCACCAGCCGTCCGCACAGCGCCCGCGAAAACCGCGCCGCCTCCAGCCCCCGCGCCGCGGTCCCCAGGGCCGTCCGCAACAGCGCTCCCGCCCCCCGCACCGGCGCGTCCCCCAGCGCCGCCAGCCGCTCCGGCATGGGCATCACCTCCACCTCCGCGCCCAGCTCCGCCGCCCGCTCCACCAGCGGCCCCTCCCCCAGCGCGACCACCGTGAACCTCACCTCGGGAGCCCGCTCGCGCGCCACCCGGAGCAGGTCCAGCAGCACCCGCTCCGCGCCGCCGATTCCTCCCACCGGGTTCACCACCGCCACGCGCACCCGCTGGCTTCTAGCGCATCGCCTCGCGGGGCTATACTCACGCCGGGAACAGGCCGGTTCCGTCGAGCCGCCTCGCAGATGATCACCTTCTTCGTCGCCTTCCTCACGTCGCTCGTCGTCGGCGCGGTGCTGACGCTCGTCGTGCGGAATCGCGCCCACGCCTACGGCTGGTTCGACCAGGCCAAGTCCAGCCGGAAGATCCACGCCCGCCCGGTCCCCCGCCTCGGCGGCCTCGCCATCGTGGGTGGGTTCTTCGCCCCTCTCCTGGCCCTGATGCGGGTCGACTCCGGCGTGGGCACCGCCTTCTACATGCAGGATCAGCTCGCCCTGGGCCTGTTCGCCGGCGGCATCGCCATCGCCTTCCTCGGCCTCTACGACGACTTCCGCGGCGCCGGCGCCCGCCTCAAGTTCACCGTCCAGTTCGGGGTCGCCGCGGCCCTCTACGCCCTCGGCTTCCGCGTCGAGGTGATCTCCACCCCCTTCGGCGCCCCCATCGCCCTCGGCTGGCTGGCCATCCCCTTCACGCTCCTGTGGATCGTCGGGGTGGTGAACGCGATGAACCTGATCGACGGCCTGGACGGCCTCGCGGGCGGCGTCGCCTTCTTCGCCGTCCTCCCCAACTTCATCCTCGCCTTCGCCCGCGGCGACGTCGTCCTCTGCCTGGTGATGGCGTCCCTGGGCGGCGCGGTGCTGGGGTTCCTGATCTTCAACTTCAACCCGGCGTCCATCTTCATGGGCGACACCGGGAGCATGTTCCTCGGCTTCGTCCTCGCCGCGGTCTCCCTCAAGACCTGCTCCAAGTCCGGCACCGCCGTCTCGATGCTGGTGCCGCTCATCGCCCTCGGCCTGCCCATCATGGACACGCTCCTGGCGGTGGTCCGCCGCGCCGTCTTGAGACGACCCCTCTTCAGCGCGGACAAGGAGCACATCCACCACCGCGTGATGAGCCGGATGCTCCTGGGCCACCGGACCGCGGTCCTCGTCCTCTACGGCGTGTGCTGCCTCTTCGCGCTCTCCGCCCTGGGCCTCAGCTACGCCAACGGCGCCCAGAGCGCGATGCTGCTCACCGCCATCGCGGTGGTGGTGATGGTGCTGATGCGCAAGCTGGGCTACCTCAGCCTGGCGCGCGCGGGCGAGCTGGGCGAGGCGCGCCGCCGCAACGGCCAGCTCCGCGCGGTGGTGCGGGACGTGAGCGACGCGGTGGGCCGCGCCGGCACCCTCGTCGCCCTCTGGGACGCCCTCCGCGGCCTCCCGGAGACGCTGGACGCCGCCCGCCTCTCCCTCCGCGTGGATCGCCCGCGCCAGGGCGGCGCGGAGGCCGTCACCTTCGAGGCCTCCCGCTCCGCCGGCGCCGCGCTCCCCTTCGAGCTGGTGCTGGAGCTCCGCCACGGCGAGGCCTCGCTGGGCCGGCTGGCGCTCACCTGGTGCGACGGCCGCGGGGAGGTGGACCGCGACGAGGAGCTGGCGCTGGAGGTGCTGGCGGACGCGGTGGCGAAGGCGGTGAGCGTCATCCAGGCGCGCGACGCCGCGGACCCGGCGAAGGTCATCACCCTCCGCTAGCGGGAGGGCTCCGCATGCGGCTGATGCCTGATGGCGAGCTGGGCGAAGGTCATCACCCTCCACTGCCGCGAGGACTCCCGTCGTGGCGGCCCTGATCGACCTCCTCCGCCGCTGGCCCGACCACCCCGAGGGTCTCCCGGTGGCCGCCTCGCTGGACCCCTCCGGCCTGGTCGCCGAGGCGGGCCGCCACGGGCTCTCCGGCCTGGCGCTGCACGCGCTGGAGCGCTCCGGCGCGCGGCTCCCGGGCCCGGACGCGGAGCAGCTCCGGCGCGACGCGCTGGGCTTCCGCGCCGCGTCGGTGAGGGTGAAACGGCTCCTCGGGCGGTCGCTGGACGCGCTCGCCGCGGCGGGGCTCGTCCCCGTCGTGCTCAAGGGCGTCCCGCTGGCGGAGCGCCTCTACGGCGACGCCGGCCACCGCGCCTCCACGGACGTCGACCTCTGGGTCCCTCCCGCGGACGCCGCCCGCGCGCAGCACGCCCTCGAAGGGATGGGCCTGCGCGCCGCGCCCGCCCACGAGCCGCACCACGTGGAGCTCCAGGGCCCCGAGGGACTGGTGGAGCTCCACCGCTACCCCATCGCCCCCTTCGGCGAGCTGATCACCGGCGCCGCCCTGCGCGAGCGCTCCCTCGAAGCCGAGACGGGCGGCCGCAAGCACCTCCGCCTCGCCCCGGACGACGAGCTGCTCTACCTCGCGGTCCACGCCACCAACCACCTCCTCCAGCGCCTGGCGTGGGTCTACGACCTCAAGCTCCTCGCCCGCGCCGAGCCGTCCCTCGACTGGGAGCGACTCCTAAGCACCGCCGCCGAGACCGGCACCGCGGCCCTGGCCTTCTATGCCCTGGACGCCGCGGCGCGGCTCCTGGAGGCGCCCATCCCCGCCCATGTCCTCGCCGCCCTCCGCCCCTCCCGCTGGCGGGCCGCGGCCGCGGAGCGGCTGTTCTCGGAGGAGAGGCTCTCCTCCGCCTACTTCGCCGGACATCGCCCCGCGTGGGTCGCCGCCAAGGTGCTCCTTGCCCCTCGCCCCTGGCCGCTTCTCGGCCTGGCGTGGCGCCGCTTCGCGAAGGGCTGAATTGAGGTTACATCTCGCCCCTGAAGGAGGAGAGCCCGACGCCCCCCAACCCTCCCACCGCCGAGCGCTACGAGTGAGCTTCCTCCGCCGGCTCGGCACGCGCATCACCACCGCCTTCCGCCGGCTCGTCCGCCGGCGGACCAGCGGCGGCGGGCCGGCGCCGCTGGGGCCCGACTCGCCGACCACCTCGTACCCGCAGCCGGGGTTGCAGATCCGCCGCGCCACGCCGGGGGGCACCGCCACGCCCGAGAGCGCGGCCGCGCAGGCCGCCACCGCGCCCGCGGACATCCCGTTCGACATCCTGGGGCAGGCGGGGTCGCCGCTCGCCACCCGGCCCATGCCGCGCGTGGTGAAGGACACCGGCCCGGACGAGGTGAGCACGGACCCGCAGCGCGGGCGGAGCTCGCGGCCCACCGACAAGGTCCAGCCGCCGGCGTACGACCCGCTGGCGGAGACGGACGTCCAGCTCCAGCACGGCGCGGCGGGCGGCCTGTGGTTCAACCCGGGCGCCACCGCGCTGGCCACCGCGCTCTCCACCTCCGACGTGGCGATGCAGCGGGCCATCGACCTGCTGGTGCGGGACCGGATGGTGGTGTTCGACGTGGGCGCCGGCTACGGGCTGCTCTCCATGGTGGCGGCGCGGCGGTGCGCCGAGGGGCGGGTGATCGCCTTCGAGCCCATCCCGGACTACGGCGCGCTCCTGGAGCGGTCCGTGGCGAAGAACGAGATGCACCACGTGCAGCTGGAGCGGACCGCGCTCGCCGACCGGGAGGGGACCGCGCGGCTGCAGCTCTCCCGGATGCCCGGCCACAGCCGCCTGGAGACGGCCGGCCTCCCGCCCGAGCCGTCCGGCTTCCTCCAGGTGCCGGTGCGCACCGTGGACCAGGTGGTGGCCAAGAACACCGCGCCGCCGCCGGACCTGCTGGTGGTGGACGTGGAGGGCGCCGAGGCGGCCGTGCTGCGCGGCGCCGCGCACGTGCTCCGCGCCGCCCGGCCCATCGTGGTGCTCTCGCTCCACGGCACCGGCGGGGCGATCGCCAAGCTGCTCGACTCGTACGGGCTGGACGCGTTCGCCATGGGCTCGGGCGATCCCCGGCCGCCGGTCGCCTCCACGCGCTGGGCGGTGGGCTTCCCGCGCGAACGCGTCCACCTGCAGACCTACGTCGGCCCGCTGAGCCACCGCGCCATCGTCGAGCCGGACCGGATGCGGTGAGCCGCGGGCGGCGTCACGCCCCCTCGATGATGCGCACCCCCCAGTAGAGCATCCCGTTGAGGTCGATCAGCCCGAAGCCGAACGTGACGACGCCGTTGCGGAAGTCGTCCATGGCGAGCGACAGCCGCACCTTCCCGCCCAGCACGCGCACGCCCAGCTCCGCGCCCACGTGGAAGACGGCGTCGTAGTCCGGCACGCCGAAGAACCCCTTGCTGAGCTTCACGCCCAGGTCCGCGCCGGAGAACCACGGGTCGTGGTGGCGGTAGAGGACGCCCGGCGTGGTGAAGAGGCCGATGGAGGCGGGGTTGAGCTGCCAGTAGCCGCCCACGGGGAGGATGAGCGCGAAGTCGGGGGTCAGGCCCAGCGTCGGCTCGTAGCCCAGCTCCAGCCGGTCCCAGCGGCTGGTGAAGAGGTTGAACCCCACCGGCGGCGCATAGGCCGGGCGCCGGTAGTTGAAGCGGTAGGGGATGATGCGGGCCAGCACCTTGCCCGGTGTGAGCACGTTGTCGTCGGGGATGGAGGACGGGTCCAGCTCCAGCCCCAGGGTCTTGTTCGACTGCTGGGTGAGCACCGCCACCTGGGCGGCGATCAGCGCGCGGGTGGTGTTGACGTTCTTCTGCTGGTGCTCGATCTGCCGGCCGCGGGAGAGGATGCTCAGCAGCGCGCGGTTGCTGAACGCCGCCGGGTCCGCCAGGAGCTCGCGCTCCTCTTCCGAGTAGCCTTCGAACGCGTCCTTCCCCAGCAGCTCGAGGAAGTAGGCGAAGTCGGTCCGGTGCTCCTTCACCCGCTCCGCCTTCGCCTCGGCGTCCGGGCCGCCCGACACCGCGTCCACCTCCTCGTCGTGCAGCGCCCCCACCGCGCGGACCAGCGCGCCCACCGCCACGTTGGGCGGCTTGGCTACGTCGTAGCCCTGCGACCTGCTCCACTCCGCCGCCTCGTTCGCCAGGCCGGCCAGCTCCTGCTGCTCGGCGCCGGTGCTGACGCGGCTCCAGGTCTTGAACTCGCGGCTGAGCAGCGAGTGGAACACGTAGCGCGGCTCGTCGGCGCCGGGGCCGGGCATCCCCAGCTCCGCGTACGTGGACTTGAGCTGGTCGAACATGCATCGCGGCTTGCTGCGCGCCGCCTTCCCCTGCGACGCGTACGCCTCCTGGTCGCAGACCCACCGCGCGTAGTCGTAGGCGCCGTCGTAGACGCCCACCTCGTAGTCGAAGGTCCGGAACGGCCGGGCGAGGAAGGCGCCGAAGGCGTAGAGGTACTCGCCGATGATGGGCGTGAGCCGCCCGGCGATGAGCAACTTCGGCGGCTGCTGGGTCGGGTTCTCGCGCCAGACATAGCGGGCCACCGTCTGCAGCTCGTACTTGCCGGCCACCGCGTAGAAGTTGCCCGCCAGGTTCGCCACCTCCGTCAGCGACGGGTAGACGGGCGTCGGGGTGGTGGTCTCGATGCCGGCCGGGTCGCCGTTGTCGGAGATGTACCGGCGCCGCGCGGGGTCGATGTAGAAGAAGTGGCGGTCCTTGGTGGTGACTCCGCCGATGCGGTCCACCATCGCCTCGGTGAGTGAGTAGCCCAGCCCGAGCGGGACGTTGTCGAACGCGCCGCCGTCGATGAACCAGTCGTGGGTCTGCAGCTCGTTCTCCACGCACTCCGGCCCGGCCGGCGCCGGCTTCTCCGTCACCCGGCAGAAGCGCAGCTTCCGGGGGCCGAAGGCGAGGGGGAAGGCGCTGGAGGCCTCGGTGAGCGACAGGATGTCGTCCACCGACACGCGGTTGTCCGTGCCCTGCACCTTGGGCAGGTGCAGGTAGCTGCCCAGGGTGTGGTCGTCCTGGAAGGAGTGCTCGTAGTAGCCGAACCGGCCCTCGCGGGTCTCCGCGCGCAGGGAGGTGACGAAGCGCTGCGACTCGATGGTGAGCCCGTCCTGGCTCACGGCGTAGGGCTCCGGCGCGTAGTGCGGCGGCTCCGCGCGGCGCTCGGTGTCCACCGGCGGCGGGCCGGTGACGTCGAGCAGCGTGGGGTGGAACTTGGTGGTGGTGATGCCCACCGCCAGCTTGCACGCCGGGTCGTACTTCGCCTTCTCGATCGCCTCGCGGAAGCTCTCCTCCACCCCGAGGAAGGCGCGCCGGGTGAACACCGCGTCGTCGATGCGGTAGGCGGGGCCGCCGTCCTCGCAGTCCGTCCCGCCGACGGCCTTGCAGTCCTTCTGACACGCGACCAGGCAACTGTCCGCGCCGCCGCCGCCCACCCGCGCCGCCCAGGTCGATTCGAGGTGGAGGTCGTGGCAGTACTGCACGCAGGTGCGGTCGCCGGCGAAGAGGCCGTCCCAGCCGACGGGGATCCACGACTGGTAGAAGTCGTTGCCCAGCGGGGTGGCGCCGCCCCCGTCCGCGCGGCACCACTCGATGGCGGCGATGAGCGCGTTGATGTTGCCGGCCGAGGCGCCGGTCACCGCCACCATCTTCGGCGGCGGGAGGCCCTTGAGGAGGTTGGCGTCGTGCTCGTGGAGCTTGATGAGCCGCACCACCGCCCAGTTCAGCCCCGCCTCGTAGTTGCCGAGGCTGATGCCCCCGCTGATGGTGAACTCCACCGGGGTGAAGTCCTTGGGCTTGTCCTGGGCGGCGGCGGAGACGGAGGCGGCGAGGGCGAGCGCGGCGAGGGCGTGACGCAGAGTCAAGAGCGGCCTCCGGAAGGGATCTTCACGGTAACCGGCCTGACCTGGGTCGGGGAGGGGGTTTTGCGAGGCGAGCGGTGGTAGAGCGTGGCGCGCCGTGGCCCCTTCACTGCTGGACACATTCCGGTCGCTCGCGTCGTTCGACCCGCCGCGGAGGTCGTTGGCGGGGGCGCCGTGGGAGGAGTACGCGGACTGGGCGATCGCGCAGGGGCTGGCGCCCATGGCCGCCTACAACCTGGAGTACCGGATGGCGGGGGCGGGCGCGCCGGAGTGGGTGCGGGACCGGTTGCTGTCCGTGTACCAGGGGTCGCTCAACGACAACGTGATGAAGCTGGTGAACTTCAAGCGCGCCGCGGACGAGGTGGAGGGCCAGCGGTGGGCGCTGCTGGGCGGGGCGTCGTTCGCGGAGGCGCTCTATCCGCACGTGGCGTTCCGGCCGGTGCTGGAGATCCAGCTGCTGGCGGCGCCGGAGTCCCTGGCGCCGCTGTTCAAGGCGCTGGGCCAGGCGGACTTCCGGCCGGACCCGGCGGCGGCGCAGGAGGCGGGCGCGGCGCACGCGCTGTCGGATGGGCGGACGGCGGTGATCATCCGGACGCGGCTGCTGGGGCCCGGGCGCGAGGCGGCGGAGGCGGCGATGGCGCGGCGGCTGCTGCCGATGAAGGTGTACGGGCCGTCGGCGTTCCGGCTGGACCTGGAGGACGCGGTCCTCGCGCTCTGCCTGGAGCACGCGCGCGAGGGCTACCAGGTCCCGCTGATCTCCTTCGTCGACCTGCGGGAGCTGCTGCTGGGCGCGCCGTCGCTGGGGGGGCCGTACTCGCGGAAGCCGGACTTCGCCACCTTGAAGACGCGCGCGAAGGAGTGGCGCCTGGAGCGGGCGCTGTGGGCCTCCGCGTCCGTGGCGGCGCGGTTGTTCCCGGAGTTGGAGGCAACGGCGGCGGAGGCGCGGCCGGGGGACCTGCGCGGCGCCACCCGCCAGCTCCTGGAGCGGCTGGTGGTGGGGCCGGTCTGCGCGCTGGGGAAGCTGCGCGTGGTGCGCGGCGCGGACCGGCTGCGGCGCTGGCTGGTGGGCGGCGCCGGCTGAGCGCTACGGGCAGCCGGTGGAGCGCAGCCACTCTCCAATGGAGCCCTGGCAGAACCGGGCGTCGAACGTGCCGGTGGCCCGCGCTCCGTCCGGCGCGAAGGTGATGTCGAACGAACCGCGGAGGACGCCTGACGAAGGCAAGGGGAAGAACTTCGTCACCATCGCGCCTCCGCCCTGCGCCACGACGCTCTGGGCTTCGCGGCAGTTGGCGCCCGTCTTGAGGATCCGCGCATCCTCGATGACCCTGGGGTCGGTCGTGTTCCCGATCTCCACGGGGTAGGAGCCCGGCTGCAGGGTGTCCATGGTGGCGCGGTCGCTGAAGAAGACGTCGAAGATGGTCGCGTCCGGCAGCACGTGGCCCTCGAAGATCGCGTCGCACAGGCCGCCGTGGTCGTCCATGAGCAGGTCGACGGCGCTGCCTTCGCTCAGGAAGATCGCCTCGCGCACGAACATCCCGAGCCCGCCCGGGTGGCCGTCGAAGCTCCCGCCGCAGCCGGAGGCGGAGAGCAACGCCATCACCATCAGCGCCCTCACTCCGCCACCGGTCGCGGTCCGCTCTGCTCGCGCAGCGGGACCTCGGGCGCGACGAGGGTGAGGAGCAATCCGAGCAGCGAGATGATGATCGACGCCTGGTAGATGCGCTTGATGGCGTCCGTGAACGCCTCCTTCATCGCCAGCGCCAGGTCGTCCACCATCCCCAGCGCCTTCTGCTCGCCCACCTGCATCCCCCCGAGCGCGTTGCGGCGCGGGTCGTCCGGCGGCGCGTTCGCCAGCGACGCCTCCAGCTGCTTCCGCTGAGCCGCGAACTCCTCGTGCACCTTCGCCTTGATCTTCTCCGCGTCGAACGTGCCGGTGCCGCCGCCCATGTCGTCCGCCGGGCCGCCGCCACCCTTGGCGCCCTCGCCGCCCTGGAGTTGAGCGACGCGCTGCCGGAATTCCGGCGGGACCCGCGCCATCACCGCGCCCATCTCCTCGCCGATCCGGGTGGACAGCGTGGTGGCGAAGATGGTCCCCACGATGGCCAACCCCACCGTGCTCCCCATCTGCCGGGAGAACGTCGCCATGGACGTCGCCACGCCGATCTGCTGCGGCGGCACGGCGCTCTGGATGGCCAGCGTGAACAGCGGGATGGACGGGCCCAGCCCCACCCCGACGATGATCATCTTCAGCGTGAGCTCGGTCTGCGTGCTGTGCGCGGTGATCGTGAGGCCCATCACCACCATCGACACGCAGAGGATCACCAGCGATCCGATGAGCAGCCCCTTGTACTTGCCAATCTTCGCCACCAACTGCCCCACCACGATGTTCCCGGCGATCAGCCCGAACGTGAGCGGGGTGGTGGTCAGCCCGGACCGGGTGGCGGACAGGCCCACCACGTTCACCATGAACAGCGGCAGGAAGACGATGGCCGCCAGGAACGACCCGCCCACCACGAACGTCGCCAGGTTGGTGAGCCGGAACGGGCGGATGCCGAACAGATCGAGGTTGACGATGGGGTTCTTGGTCCGCCGCTCGACCAGGAGGAAGACTGCGGTCCCCGCCACGGCCACGGCGAAGAGCGTCGCGATCTGCCAGGAGAGCCACGGCCACCCGCCCCCGCGCCGGTCCCCCGCCCCCCGCCCGAAGCTGAGCGCCAGCAGCAGCGGCACCACGCCGGCGCTGAGCGTCAATGCGCCCAGCCAGTCCACCGCCCCGCCCTCGCGGCTGGCCAGCCGGAGCGGCGGCATCTTCGCCAGGATGAACAGGACGGCGATCAGGCCGATGGGGAGGTTGACGTAGAACACCCAGTGCCACCCCTCGGGTCCGGTGTCGGCGATGACGCCGCCCACCAGCGGCCCGATGACGCTGGCGAGACCGAAGACCCCGCCGAACACGCCCTGGTACCGGCCGCGCTCCCGCGGGGAGAAGATGTCCGCCACCACGGCGAAGGCGGTGGTGAACAGGCCCGCCGACCCCGCGCCCTGGATCGCGCGGAAGGCGATCAGCTGGCCGGTCGTCTGCGACTTGCCGCACAGGAACGACCCGGCGAGGAAGATGAAGATCGCCGAGAGCAGGATCCGCCGCCGCCCGAACTGGTCCGACAGCTTCCCGTAGATCGGCACCAGCACCGTGGAGGCCACCAGGTACGAGGTGGTGAGCCACACGTACAGCGACGCCTCGATGTGCAGGTCCTTCTGGATGTACGGGCCGGCGGTGGCCACCACCGTCTGGTCCAGCGCCGCCAGCAGCAGGCCGAGCAGGGAGCCGGTGATGGTGAAGACCTTCTCCGCCCTGGAGAGCCCGCTGAACGGGGCCACGGCGTCGGCTGTGGTGGGAGGGGTGTCGCCCATGAGTTGGCTACAGCTACACGCTATAACCGGCCCGAGCCATGAAGATTTGCATCCTGGGCACCGGCTACGTGGGCCTGGTGGCCGGCACCTGCTTCGCCGACAGCGGCAACGACGTCACCTGCGTGGACGTGGACGCGTCGAAGATCGACCTCCTCCGCCGCGGCGAGCTCCCCATCTACGAGCCCGGCCTGGAGGAGCTGGTGCGGCGCAACGCGCGCGACGGCCGCCTCTCCTTCACCACCGAGGCCGCGGAGGCCATCGGCGCCGCCGAGGTGGTGTTCATCGCCGTGGGGACGCCGCCGGGCGAATCGGGGGACGCGGACGTCCAGCACGTGCTCGCCGCCGCCCGGCAGATCGGCGCCGCCCTCCGCCGGTACACGGTGGTGGTGGCCAAGAGCACCGTGCCGGTGGGCACCACCGACCGGATCCGCGAGGAGATCGCCAAGATCACCGCCGTCGAGTTCGACGCCGTCTCCAACCCGGAGTTCCTCAAGGAGGGCGCCGCGCTGGAGGACTTCCTCAAGCCGGACCGGGTGGTCATCGGCGCCTCCTCGGAGCGCGCGCGCCAGGTGATGGCGGAGCTGTACGCCCCCTTCGTCCGCACCGAACACCCCATCCTCTTCATGGACACCCACTCGGCGGAGCTGACCAAGTACGCCGCCAACGCGATGCTCGCCACCCGCATCTCGTTCATGAACGACCTGGCGCTGCTCTGCGAGAAGGTGGGCGCGGACGTGGACTTCGTGCGCAAGGGGATGGGGGCGGACGCCCGCATCGGCTACCCGTTCCTCTTCCCCGGCGTCGGCTACGGCGGCTCCTGCTTTCCCAAGGATGTGAAGGCGCTGGTGGCCACCGCCCGTGACCAGGGGCTGGAGCTGGACCTGCTGCGCGCGGTGGAGCGCACCAACGAGCGCCAGAAGAAGCTGCTGGTGGCGCGCGCGGTGAAGCACTTCGGCTCGCTGGCCGACCGCCCGCTGGCGGTGTGGGGCCTGTCGTTCAAGCCCAAGACGGACGACATGCGCGAGGCGCCGGCCATCGACGTGGTGGAGGGCCTGCTGGGCAAGGGCGCGCGCATCTGCTGCCACGACCCGGTGGCGGAGAAGAGCGCGCGCCGGCTGTTCGGCGACCGCATCCGCTACGCGCCCAACCCCTACTCCGCGCTGGAGGGCGCGGAGGCGCTCTTCGTGGTCACCGAGTGGAACGAGTTCCGCCGCCCGGACCTGGACCGGATGAAGTCCTTGATGAAGACCCCGGTGGTGTTCGACGGCCGCAACCTGTACGACCCGGCGCGGATGCGCGAGAAGGGCTTCACGTACTACGGGATCGGCCGCCGCTGATGGGCGCGCCGTCCGCCGCGGTGCTGGTCCGGGCGCTGCGGCCCCGCCAGTGGACGAAGAACCTGGGCGTCTACGCGCCGCTGCTGTTCGCGCGGGCGGTCTTCTCCGACGGCGCCGCGCTCCGCGCCACCCTGGCGGCGCTCTCCTTCTGCCTCGTCTCCAGCGGCGTCTACGTGATGAACGACTGGGTGGACCGCGAGCGCGACCGGCAGCACCCGGAGAAGCGCCACCGGCCGATCGCCGCCGGCCTCATCTCCGGGAAGGTGGCGGTGGGGATGGTCGCCCTGTGCTGGGCCGTCGGGTTCGCGCTGGCGGCGGCGGCGCGGCTGGAGTTCGCGGCCATGGTCGCCGGCTACGTGGGCCTGCAGGTCGCCTACACGCTGGTGCTCAAGCACCTGGTCATCGTGGACGTGTGCGCCATCGCCGCCGGCTTCGTGGTGCGCGTGGTGGGCGGCGGCGTGGCGATCTCCGTCCCCGTCTCCAACTGGCTGTTCCTGTGCACCCTGCTGCTGGCGGTGTTCCTGGGGTTCGCCAAGCGGCGGCACGAGCTCACCTCGCTGCAGGCGGAGGCCGCGTCCCACCGCGCCAACCTCTCCGAGTACTCGCTGCCCATGCTGGACCAGATGCTGGCCGTGGTGGCCGCCGCGTGCCTGGTGGCGTACGGCATCTACTCGGTCTCGCCGGAGACCATCCAGCACGTGGGGTCGGACCGGATGAAGTTCACCGTGCCGTTCGTGATGTACGGGTTCTTCCGCTACCTGTTCCTCGTCCACCGGCGCGGCGCGGGCGGCTCGCCGGAGCGGGTCCTGCTGTCGGACCCCGCGCTGCTGGTGGACCTGGGGCTGTACGCCGCCGTCGCCGCCTGGGCGCTGTACGCCTGAAGGCACAGCGCGCTGTGCCCGGCGCTGCACACCCCCTTCGCCGGGAACGGGATTCCGCAGACATGAGAGGGCACGGGCGTTGCTTCGTGCCTGGTCATGCTCCTCGCCACCTTGAGCGCTCTGTCGCTGGCCGCCGCCAACCTGACCCCGCCGCCGCCGCCGCCCCAGGTGGAGCCCACCGTGGAGCCCCGGTGGCAGGGTCCACGGGTGCTCCTGTACACCGCCCCCTTGAGGTTGATCACGGGGACCCTGAACGCGGAGTTGGAGTTGCAGTTGGACCAGAGCGCCTCGGTCTTCGGGAGTGGTGGGATGGGCGGGCTCGGCTGGGACTGGCAGGCCGGCGGGCGCTGGTACCTCCAGCCCGTGGAGTTTGGCCTGGGGCCATGGCAGGTGTTCTTCGACGGGCACCTCAGCCAGCACTACGCCAACCTGCTGTACCAGGGGAACGGCCTCGGCGTCGGCGCGGCGGCGGGCGCCCGGATCGTCGCCCCCCAACGCCTGGCGCTGTCTCTCGGGCTCGGGGCCGACGTGGCCGCCACGTCGGCCGGCCCCATCCTCCTCCCCGGGTTGCGGGTCTCCGTCGGCTGGGGATTTTGAGGGGAGTTGACAGCCGGGCCGCGGCAGGTTAACGTTCGTTAACCATGTCGTCGGAGCCTCGTGAACGCATCCTCGCCTCGGCCCGCGCCCTCTACCTGGAGGGCGGCGTGCAGGCGGTCACCATGCGGGGCGTGGCGGAGCGGGTGGGGGTGACGGCCACCGCGCTCTACCGGCACTTCGACAACAAGGAGGACTTGCTGACCGAGCTGATCGGCCAGGCCTTCCTCACCTTCGGGGCGTATCTGCACCGGGCCCTGGGCGGGAAGACGCCCATGGAGCGGTTCCTGCGCAGCTCGGAGTCGTACCTGGACTTCGCCCTCGAGCAGCGGGAGATCTACCGGACCATCTTCATGAGCCCGGTGCCGAAGCCGGCGGACCGACCGGGCTTCCAGAGCCACCGCTTCGACCCCGCCTCCACCTTCCAGTTCCTCGTCGACCGGATCCGCGAGTGCATGGACTCCGGCGACCTCCGCAAGGACGACCCCGAGCAGGTGGCGATCAGCGTCTGGGCCCACGTGCATGGGCTGGCGTCATTGCAGGTCTGCGGTTCGTTCGACCTGCCGGACGAGCAGTTCCAGGAGGTGTACCGGCAATCCGTGAAGCGGATGATCGCCGGTCTGGCTGGACCGTCGTCGTAGGGCGGGGGCGCCGGTGCCCGCGCCCTTTTTTCATGACCTGAAGTTAACGAACGTAAACGCAAGGAGGCCGACGATGAACATGGAGAGGTTGTTCGGGCTCACCGGGGTGCTGGTGATGCCGTTCTGGCTGCTGATGATCTTCGCGCCGCGGACGCGGGTGACGGCGTGGGCGATGCGGTTCCCGGTCGGCCCGGTGCTCCCCGCGCTGATGTACCTGGCGCTGGTGGCGCCGAGGATGGGCGCGATCTTCCCGGCGCTGATGCAGCCGAAGCTGGGAGAGATCAGCGCGCTGCTGGGGACGCCGGAGGGGGCCACCATCGGGTGGCTGCACTTCCTGGCGCTCGACCTGTTCGTCGGGCGGTGGATCTACCTCGACGCCAAGGAGCGCGGGATCAGCGCGTGGGTCATCTCCCCGCTGCTGTTCCTCACGTTGATGTTCGGGCCCATCGGGATGCTGGCGTACCTGGGGATCCGGTCCGCCGCCGCCCGCCGCGGGCTCGATACCCCCGCCGTTCAAGGAGTGGCTCCATGAATTCGAAGACGTTCGCGCGGAAGCTGTGGGCGGTCTCGCCCGAGATGATGGTGTCCACTGCGGCGCACCTCGCCGCGCTGGTGGTGTTCGTGGTGCTGGCGGTGGTGGATCAGCGGGTGGTGAACGGGCAGGTGGCGTGGATCAAGCCGGCGAAGTTCGCCATCTCCGGGGCGATCTACATGACCACGCTGGCGTGGGTGATGACGCACATCGAGGGGCACCGCCGGGCGCTGAAGGCGGTGTCGTGGGCGACGGGGTTCGTGCTGGCGCTCGAGGTGGCGCTGATCGCCATGCAGGCCGGCCGCGGGGTGGTCAGCCACTTCAACACCGGGACGACCTTCGACAAGGCGGTGTTCGGCATCATGGGCGCCGCGGTGCTGGTCGCGTGGGGGACGGGGTGGACGATGCCGGTGCTGCTGGTGCGGCAGCGGTTCGCGGACCCGGCGCTGGCGTCGGCGCTGCGGACCGGGGTGATCGTCTCGATGATCGGCGCGGGGCTGGGTGGGCTGATGACGGCGCCCACGCGGTCGCAGATGCAGGTGATGCAGCAGGGTGGGCAGCCGGCGCGCACGGGCGCGCACGCGGTGGGCGTGCCGGACGGCGGGAGGGGGTTGCCTTTGGTGGGGTGGAGCACGGAGGGCGGCGACCTGCGGATCGGGCACTTCTTCGGGCTCCACGCGCTGCAGGTGGTGCCGCTGGTGGGCCTGTGGATCCGGCGCCGCGGGTCGAGGCGCGGGCTGAGCGCGCTCGCGCAGCGAAGGCTGGTGCGGGTGGCGTCGGCCGGGTACCTCGGGTTCATCGGGGTGCTCATCGTCCAGGCGCTGAGGGCGGAGCCCATCATCGCGCCCGGCGGCGTCACCCTCGCCCTCCTCGGCGCGGTGGCCGCGGCGACGGCGATCGGCTGGGCGCTGGCGGGGCGCGAGTCCGCCGCGACCGAGCAGCGCGCCAGCCCGCCGGCGCTCGCCCGCGCGGCGTGACGCGAGAAACGCGCAACACCTCGCGCCCCGTGGCAGAGCGCCCGAGGAGGGGCCGCGCCCCTGGCGCGAGGTGTTGCGGGTTTCAAGCGCTGGGGTGGAGCGGGGGCGGCAGCACGGGCGCGCCGCCGGCGCTCACTTCCCCTTGGGCCGCCGGTGGGTGTGCGGCGCCGGCGGCGGCTTGGGCTGCTGGTCCAGGCACTCCGGGGTGATGTCCTGCACCACCTGCTGCACCTGCTTGTTCGCCGCCTCGTCCCCCGCCCCCACGCGGATGATGACGGCGATCTTCACCCGCTTCGAGACCCGGTTCGCGAGGCACTCGCAGTACGGCCGGTTGGCCTCGTCCCCCTTCATGCAGGTCTCCACCATCTTCGCCACCGCCGACTCCGGCCACGGCGCGTTCTCCGCGAAGAACGCCTCCGGGCACTCCGACACCGCTTGCTTCATCGCCGCCTTGAACTGCGGGTCGTCCTGCAGCTTCCCGGCGGCGCCGGCCACGGACATCGCCTGGAACGAGAACTGCCGCGTCACCGACTCCTCCATGCACTGGCAGGAGGTCTCCGGCCCCTTGCACGCGGCCCGCAGCCCCTTGAGGCTCGACTTCGGCCAGTGGGCGAGCTGCACCTTCGCCGCGCAGCTCTTCACCACCGCGTTCGTCAGCGCGGACTCGTTGGGGCTCACGTGCTGGGCGCGGAAGGCCCGCCGCTGCATCCAGTTGAAGGTGTGGTCGACCTCGTCCGAGGCGCAGGTGCAGAACTCCTGCGACCCGAAGTCGTCCACGCACAGCTTCATGGCGGCCGCCCGGTCGCCCTTCTCCAGCGCGCCGCAGCCGGTCGCGGCCGCCAACGCCACCACGCAGCAAGCGAGCGGAGCCCTCACCCGCCGGACGCTAATCCGCCCGGTCCCCCCACGCGACGAAATCGCCGGACGCCCGCCCGCTCCCGCGACCCTTGCGCGTCCTGGCGCCGGCCCGCGGCGGAAGGGGCGGCTCGGCGCTTGCTACCTTTTCGGATGAGGGAGGCCGAACCATGCAGACCATCCAGCAGGCCGCCACGGAGTTCCTGTCACATCACCGCATCGCGGTGACGGGGGTCGCCCGGCACGCCGAAGGCCACGGCGCCAACGTCGTCTACCAGCGGCTCCGCGACCGGGGGTACGAGGTCTTCGCCGTCAACCCCAACGCCACCGAGGTGGAAGGCGACGCGTGCTTCCACGACCTCAAGTCCATTCCCGGCGGCGTGGAGGCGGTGGTGATCGGCACCCGGCCCGAGGTCGCCGAGCAGACGATGAAGGAGTGCGCCGAGCTGGGGATCCACCACGTGTGGATGCACCGCTCGTTCGGCGCCGGGAGCGTCTCCCAGGCGGCCACCCGCTACGGCCACGAGCACGGCATCCACGTCATCGACGGCGGCTGCCCGCTGATGTTCGACCCCGTGGCCGACGGTGGGCACAAGGCGATGAAGCTCATCTTCACCCTCACCGGGAAGATCCCGCGCCGCTGCGAATAGTCGGAAGGAGGCGTCCCATGTCCGAGGAAAAACCCAGCCGCATCAACGTGCAGGCGCACAGCGGGCTCGGCATCGTCTGGTTCATCGGCTGGCTGTTCACGTCCTCGTTCGCGGGCCTGGCCTGGTGGCAGGTCCTGCTGGGCCTGGTGGCGTGGCCGTACTACCTGGGCCTGGCGGTCCGCTGACCTCCGCGCCGGACCCGTCCGGCTCATGAGCCCTGCGCGGCCTGCCACCGCTTCGCCGCCGCCTCCACGGGGGGCCACAGCAGCTCCGTCCAGCGCTGGTACCCCTTGGGCGACGGGTGGAACCCGTCCGGGCAGAACAGCGCCTCGCCCTGGGGGCCGGCCAGCTCCGCCCGGCTCTCCCCGTGCAGGTCCACCACCGTGAAGCGGGGCCGCCGCGCCAGCGCGCCCAGCAGGTCGTTGAACTGCCTCAGCCGCGACAGGAACATCGGCTTCGGGATCATGAAGAAGGCTTCGATCACCGCCGCCACCGGCGCGAGCGACAGGTCGATGATGTTGGAGACGATCACCTCCGCCCCGCTCTTCTCCAGCGCGTCCGCGATCAGCTTCAGGTTCATCCGGAAGGTGTCCAGCGGGACCATCTTCCACAGGTCGTTCGTCCCCACCCCCAGCGTCACCAGGTCCGGAGACTTGGAGGCCGCCTTCTGCACCGGCCCGCCCAGGAGCTGGCTGGTGGTGGCGCCGCTCTGCGACACGTTGAGGATGCCGGCCGGGTAGCCCGCCGCCTTCAGCCGCTGGAAGAGCAGCTCCGGGTACCCCTCGCCGTTGGCGCCCACTCCGGCGCCGGTGGAATCGCCCAGCGCGACGTACTTCAGCACCGCGTCACCTCCGCTCCCTTCCACTAATTGGACGGGCAGCCGTCGCGCACGCAGTACACGACCCCGTCCGCCCAGGACGACGGGCAGCACGCCCGGCCGAGGCTGATGCAGGCGGGGCAGGGGCAGGAGGTGCAGCCGATGCCGACCGAGTAGCGCCCGCACGCGAACTGGTCGTCGGACCGCTTCACGCACAGCTCGTCGCGCAGGCACGCGTTACCGCAGGTGCCGCAGTTGGCGGCGCTGGTGCGCAGGTTCACGCAGCCGCCGCCGCAGAGCGTGGTGCCGGGGGAGCACGGCTGGGTGGCCGCTACACAGCTGGACTCCTTGCAGATCTGCGACCCGGCGGCGCAGATGTTCCCGCACGCCGCGCAGTCGTTCGGGTCCGAGGTGGTGTCGTTGCACGTCGGCACGCCGCCGCCGGGCGGGATGCACTTGCTCAGGCCCGGCCGGCACTGGCAGTTGCCGCTGATGCAGACCTGGTCCGCGCCGCACTGGATGCCGCAGCCGCCGCAGTTCTGCGGGTCGTTGGCCTTGTCCGCGCACTCCAGGCCGCCGCTGCAGGTGACCGCGGGCGCCGGGCAGGTGCAGACGCCGGCCTGGCACTGGAAGCCTCGCCCGCAGATGGTGCCGCAGTGGCCGCAGTTGTTCGGGTCCGTCTGCAGGTCGGCGCAGGTGTTGGTGGTGGTGCCCGGGAGCGGGCAGGAGATGGCGCCGCCCGGGCAGTTGCAGGCGCCGCCCGAGCACGACCCGCCGTTGCACGAGTTGTTGCACACGCCGCAGTGGTAGGCGTCGCTCTGGAAGTCGGAGCAGGTGCCGGCGCACTGCTGCGCCGGCGCGGTGCACGAGTCCACGCACTTTCCCTGGGCGCAGATCCCGGAGGCGCAGCGGGTGCCGCACCCGCCGCAGTTGTTCGGGTCCTGGTCCGGGTTGGAGCAGACGCCCGCGCAGATCGACCTGCAGGTGGCCGAACCACAGCTGGAGGCGACGACCGCCGCCACCAGCGCGGCACCGATCGCGACGGCGAAGGCCAGTCGGTTCATGGAGGCGGGTTATAGCTCGCCTGGCCGCCCGCTCCTCAGCCCGTGGACCCTAGCGGGCGAGCCCGCAGGCGCGCTTGCCCTCGGGCGTGTCGATCTGGTGGCAGTCGCACGTCTGCAGGAACTGCTGGCACACCGCCTCGTCCGCGGCTTTGGGGCCGATGCGGCCCTCCTCGCTGGCCACCCGCTGCAGGCAGGCGGTCTTGGCGGCGGTGGTCACCTGGCAGTCGCAGAGCTTCTCGGAGAGCTGCCGGCAGTTGCCCTTGCAGCCGAGCACCAGGAGCGCCAGCGCCGCCGCCCCGACGAACAGGAGCCTTCTCACCATGGGCGCGACCATGCCGGGCGCTCGTGACCGATGCAAGCGCACCCCGCTCTGGCATCATCGCAGCCAATGGGCCGACGGACCGCGCTCGCGCCGAAGGCCGCCGAGGCCGCGCTCGGCGCGCTCCTGTTCATCGCCCCCCTGCTCCTGGGCGGCGCGCCGGCGTGGGCGCTCTGGCCGACCTGCGCGCTGGCGGGGGGCTCGCTGGTCCTCGCCGCCGCCGCCGCCACCTCGCAGCGCCACTCGCTCCGGGTCCCGCTGGCGACCGCCCTCCCGCTGGGCGTGGCCGCGCTCTGCCTCCTCCAGCTCCTTCCGCTGCCGCCCTGGCTCCTGGGCCTGGTGAGCCCCCGCGCCGCCGAGGTGCGCGACTTCGTCCTCCAGCCGCTGGGGCTGGACGGCTGGCGGCCGGTGAGCCTGGACCCACCCGCCACCTGGCGGGAGCTGGCCAAGCACCTCGGCTACGCGGCGGCGCTCGTCTCGGCGGCGGAGGTGGCGCGCTCGCGCCGCGCCCGCGTCCGGCTGCTCGCGACGCTGGCGCTCTCCGGCGCCCTGGTGGCGGCCATCGGCATCGGGCACAAGGTGGCCAACGCGCAGGCGGTGTTCGGGCTCTACGGCTTCCAGGCCGCGGTGCCGCCCATCGTCACCCCCTTCGGCAACCCGAACCACCTGGCCGCGTTCCTCACCCTCTCCGGGGTGGTGACGCTGGGGTTCGTCTCGCGCTCGCCCGGCCCGCGCGCCGGTTGGCTGCTGGCCTTCGTCGCCCAGGCGGCGGTGGCCTTCCTCTCGCTCTCCCGCGGCGGGGTGGTGTTCTTCGCCTTTGCCCAGGTCGCCTTCGGCGCGGCGCTTCTCCTCCGCGAACGCCCGCGCCGGGCGCTCTACGCCGCCCTCGCGTCGGTGGGCGCGGCGGCGGTGGGTGGGGCGGTGGCGATGGACCGGCTGTGGGCAGAGTTCGCCGCCGGGGGGAGCAAGACGGCGCTGTGGCCGATGTTCGGTTCCGCGGCGTCGAAGTTCTGGCTGACGGGGATGGGGCGCGGCGCCTTCGAGACGGCCTTCCCGCGCTTCCAGACGGAGTGGGCGACGTTCACGCTCAACTACCCGGAGAACGTCGTCCTGCAGCTCTGGGCGGAGCTGGGGCTGCCGGCGGCGCTCGCCCTGCTCGCGCTGGCGGCGGTGGTGTGGGTGCGGGCCGCGTCGCGGAAGGACCTGTGGACGGCGGAGCTGGCGGGGCTGTGCGGGCTGCTCGCGCTGGGCGCGCACGAGCTGTTCGATTTCAGCCTGGAGCTGATGCCCACCGCGCTGCTCGCCTCCGCGCTGCTGGGCGTGCTGGCCCGCGCGCCCGACGCCGCGGATACGCCGGCCCCCGCGGAGGAGGAGGCGCCGCGCCGCGGCGTTGGCTTCCTCGGGCGGGTCATCGGGCCCGCTCGCGACCTGAGGCTCCTCGGCCCGCGCGCGACGTGGGCGGCCGGGCTCACCGCCGCGGCGATGGTGCTGGCGCTCGCGCTGGGACGGGACACCGCGGCGGCGGCCGAAACGCGCCTCCAGGCGGCGCTGGCGAGCGAGAAGGACCCCGCCGCCATCCGCGCCAGGTCACTTCGGGCCATCGACGCGCACCCGGCGGACCCGCTCCTGCCCGCGCTCGCGGGGCAGGCCTGCGCGCGAGCCCGGGCGCCGTCCGACGCGCTGGCCTTCGTCAACCGCGCCCTCTTCCTCCGTCCGCTGGACGGCCCCTCCCACCGCATCGCCGCCCGCGCGCTGCTGGAGTTGGGGAAGCGGGGCCAGGCGTTCCTCGAGTACCGCCTGGCGGTGGAGGGCGGCGACGTGGGCGCGCTGCGCGAGGCGCTGGCGCGGGCGAAGGCCGTGGACGAGCTGGCCCGCCTCTGCCCGGATGACGCGGCGACGGCGGAGGATGCCGTGGACCTGCTCATCCGCGCGGGGCGCCCCGACGACGCGATGGGCCTGGCAGAGGCGATGGCGGAGCGGCTGCCGCCGAAGGCCGGGGCCTCGCGCGTCTGGGCCAAGCTGGTGAGCCTCCGCGTCTCCCGCGGCGACCTGGAGGGCGCGAAGCGAGCGCTGGACGCGCTGACCGCGCTGGAGCCGGAGGGCGCGCGGATGGCCATGGCGCGCGCCTCGTACCTGCGCGCGACCGGGGACGGGCCGGGGGCGATCGCCGTGCTCCAGGAGGAGTCCCTCCGCGAGCCCGGCCACACCGAGCTGGGCTTCGCGCTGGTGGAGCAGCTCCTGGCCGCGCAGCAGACTCGCGCCGCGCGCGACGTCCTCGCCCGCATCGCGCCGTTCCTCTCCCATCCGCCGGACCGGGCGCGGATGTTCTCCTGCCAGGGCCGCGCCTTCGAGCAGGAGCGCCGTTTCGCCAAGGCGCTGGAGGCGTACCAGACCGCCTCGCGGCTGATGCCCGACCACGCCGGGCTTCACTACGACGTGGCGCGGATGCACGAGGTCCACCATCAGCCCGGCGCCGCGGCGCAGGAGGTGCTGGCGGGGATGCGGGTGGACGCCCCGGCCGCCGCCGCCGCCCAGCGGACGTGGGCAGACCGGTTGCTCGCCGAGGAGCGCAGCCAGCTCCTCCACCAGGCCGAGCGCGACCAGAAGGACCACGACTCGCAGATCATCCAGCAGAAGGTTCTGGGGACGGACGCGGACGGAGCCGACGCGGTCACGCCTTGAGCTGGCGCCGCCAGGCCTCGTCGCCCTCGTAGCGGAGCAGGCCGCAGTGCTCGCAGCGGGTGGGTGAGAGCGGGTGGCGCTCCGAGAAGGGCTCCTTGCAGCGCGGGCACTCGAAGCGGCCCATCCAGCCGGCCCAGGAGAGGTTGCCCACCACCCAGGCGATGAACGCCGGCACCGCGAGCGGGCTCACGCTGGCGGCGAGCGCGGCGATCCACAGGGGACCGATGGAGTTGAGCAGCATCCCGGCCCGCCGCCGCGAGCGGTAGTCGCGCCACTGCGCCGCGTAGGGGGAGCCCTCGACCGGGAGGCCCGCGGGCACCGTCGGGCGCGGCGACACCGCCAGCGCGTCCACCACCTCGTTCCGGCCGCGCAGCTGCGCCTCTACCCGCTGGAGGTCCTCCACCACCGCCCCGGACGGCGAACCGCCCAGCCTCAGGCACGCCCGCGCCGCCGCCCGGCCCAGCTTCATCCGCGCGCGGGACAGCTCCTCCAGGCAGCGCGGCGGACGGCCCAGGGGCCAGCCCTCCGCGGTGCCCAGGCGCTCGAGGCGGGCGACGGCTTCGTCCACCCGCGCCTGTTCGCGCGCGAAGTCCCGGACGCGGTCCGCCAGGCCGATGCGGTCGAGGAAGAGCCAGCCCACCAGGCCGGTCGCGCGGCCCAGGCGCCTGGCCATGCGGAGCGACTCCGCGCCGGCGGCCTCGATGGCCTCCAGCCCGCCCTCCATCCGGATGCGGAGCGCGCGCTCCTCCATGCCGGCATCTTCGCCCGGGGAGCGCCTTCCATTGCAACGTGCCGGCTACTTCTTCTTCGTCGCGTCGCCTTCGGGATTGGCGGCCAGGCCCCAGGGGTCGGAGAGGGACGAAGGCAGGTTCCCCGGTATCCAGGGGTTCTCGAACTGCGCGGGCGGCGCGTGGTGGTCCTGGATCATCTCCAACTGCGCGGCGACGCTCTGGTCGCGCGACTGGAAGTGGCCCAGCGTGTACAGGAGCTCGCCGCCGTCCTGGCCCGGGATGGGCCCGGTGTATGCGCCGCCCAGCGGGCCGTAGCCCAGGATGGGGTCCGCCAGGGAGTAGATGGAGTAGACGTGGTCGCCCTCGCGGGTCGGGTCCTCGTTGAGGTCGTGCAGGAACCTGGAGTGCTGGGAGAACCCGTTCAGCGTGCTGCTGGTGGGGTTGGGGTTCCCGAGCAGGTCGCAGCTCTGCAGGCCCTCGTTGGCGCCGGAGATGCCGACGAAGGTGTCCACCTCGTCGGTGATCGGCTTGCCCAGGTCGTACTTCCCGCCGGGCGAGGCCTGGTCGGGGCCGGTGCCACCCTTGATCGCCTTGCGCGCCAGCGTCACGCCCATCGAGTGGCCGATGACGTCGACCTTGTCCGCGGCGGTGTAGTCCTTCACGGCCTGGATGAAGCCGCGGACTTCGCGGAGGTAGTGCTCGGAGTGGTAGTTGTTCCCGGCGGAGGCGGCTTTCCCGTCCCCCCAGGACATCGCGTAGATCTCGCTGTCCTTGTACCCGGCGCGCTTGTACCCGGCGACCACGTCGTTCCAGCCGGCCGCGCTGTCCCCGTTGCCGTGGATGAGGATGACGGGCTGGTGGGTCAGCTTCTCCCCGGGCTTGGACTTGCCGCCGAAGCTGGGCAGCGCGTTGGGGTTCTTGGCGAAGTCGTAGTCGCCGTAGCCGTTCGCCTTCAGCCAGGTCTGGAAGTCCGGCTTGAAGCGGGTGCCCGACGAAATGGGCGTCAGACTGCTGGTCGCGGCGCTCCGGTGGGAAGCGGACGCCTGGGAAGTCGCGGACTTGGGGGAGTCGATAGCCATGGGCACCAGGTATGTCTTTGTCGGTATAGCCCTACCCCGAGTTGCTGAACTGATTGTCAGATCGATTTCGGCCCTGTCCGTAAATCCTTGAAGTAGTGAGGCTGACATGACACATGAGCCGGCCGTCAACTTCCGAGGAGGCAACGGACGATGCGGACCTCGACTCTGGTGGTGGCGGTGCTGGCGCTGGCGGGTTGTGGGCCCGGCCCGGTGGAGGTCCCGCTGGGGCAGGAGGCGCAGGGGCTGACGCAGGTGACGGGCTTCGGCTCGAACCCGGGCAACCTCCTGATGTTCACGCACGTGCCGCCCAACCTGCCGGCCAACGCGCCGCTGGTGGTGGTGCTGCACGGGTGCACGCAGTCCGCCTCGGCGATGGAGTCGAGCGGCTGGAGCGCGGCCTCCGACGCGCAGGGGTTCTTCGTCGTCTACGCGCAGCAGCAGTCGTCCAACAACAGCTCCTCCTGCTTCAACTGGTTCGTCTCCGGCGACATCGCCCGCGGCCAGGGCGAGGCGCTCTCCATCAAGCAGATGGTGGACTGGGTGAAGGCGAACTACTCCATCAACGCCGGCCGCGTGTACGCGACGGGGTTCTCGGCGGGCGCGTACTTCTCCTCGGTGCTGGCGGCGACGTACCCGGACGTGTTCGCGGCGGTGGCGGTGAATTCGGGTGGACCGTACCTGTGCGCCACCACGCAGACCGACGCGTTCAGCTGCATGAACCCCGGGGTGACGAAGAGCGCGCAGGCCTGGGGCGACCTGGTGCGGGGCGCCTTCTCCGGGTACTCGGGGCCGCGGCCGCGGGTGGCGCTGTGGCACGGGAACCAGGACTTCACCGTGGCGATCGCCAACATGACCGAGTCGGTGAAGCAGTGGACCAACGTCTTCGGCGCCGACCAGACGGCGGACGTGCAGGACACCGTCTCCGGGCAGGCGCACGCGGTCTACAAGGACAGCAGCGGCAACGCCGTGGTGGAGACGTACACCATCAGCGGGATGGGGCACGCGGTGCCGGTGGACCCGCAGTTCAGCTTCCCCGGCGGCGGGCCGTGCGGCACCACCGGGCAGTACTTCGTGGACCAGAACATCTGCGCGGCGTACCTGCAGGAGTCCTTCTTCGGGCTGCTCGGTGGCGGCGGCGGCGGGGACACCACGCCGCCCACGGTGTCGCTCACCGCGCCGGCGAACGGGGCCACGGTGTCGGGCACGATCACCCTCTCCGCCACGGCGTCCGACAACGTCGGCGTGAGCCGGGTGGAGCTCAGCGTGGACGGGTCGGTGGTGGGAACCAGCACCGCGCCGCCCTACCAGGTGTCGTGGAATACGGCGTCGGTGGGGAATGGCGGACACACCGTCACCGCGAAGGCGTTCGACGCCGCGGGGAATTCGGCATCGTCCTCGTCGAGCGTCACCGTCTCCAACGCGGGCGGGACGACCACGGTGTCGTTCTCCAGCATCGCGGGGGACGACGGGTACGTGAAGGCGTTCTCGGACGGCACGGGCGCCGCGGTGGGGGCATTCACCACGCTGGCGGTGGGGCGCGGGACGGATGGGAAGCTCAACCGGGCGATCTACTCGTTCGACACGTCGTCGTTGCCGGACGGCGCCTCCATCGTGTCGGCCACGCTGACAGTGACCTGGTCCTCCGGCTCCGGCAGCCCGTGGTCGGACCCGGCGGGGAACTCGATGGTGGCGGACGTGAAGGCGGGGGTGTTCGGCGCCGCGGCCACCACGGAGGTCGGCGACTGGAGCGCGGCGGCGGACGCCTCGGCGGCGGCCAGCATCGCGGCCTTCAGCTCCGGGACGAAGACGTCGTCCGGGTTCGGCGCGGCGGGGTTGTCGGCGGTGAACCGGACGGGGAAGACGCAGGTCCGGTTGCGGTTCTCCCAGAACCAGGGCGCCACCGCCTACGTGTTCCTCACCGAGGGGAACGGCGCGACGCTGACGGTGACGTACCAGTAGGCTTCTCGGCGTGAGAGATCGGCTGACCTCCCTCGGGACCGCGCCAGCGCTGCTGGTCAGCTCGGGCCCTGAGCGCGAGGCGGCGGAGCGGGGCACGATCCTGCTCCTGCACGGCTTCACCGCCTCCAAGGAGGTCCAGTACAAGGAGGCCCACTCGCTGGCGGAGCACGGCTACCTGGTGGCGGTGACCGACGCGGTGGGGCACGGCGCGCGGCGCCTCCCGGACTTCAAGGCGCACTTCTCCGTCTCCGGGGACGAGCTCGAGCGGCGGTTCTTCGCGGTGGTGAAGCAGACCGCGGACGAGCTTCCGGGCGTGGTGGCCGCGCTCCGGGCTGAAGGTCTGGTCCGCGAGGGCCGGCTGGGCGCCTGCGGCATCTCCATGGGCGGCGCCGTCCTCTTCGGCGCGATGTCCGGCCTCTGCGCCTTCGACGCCGTGGTGACGATGGTGGCCACGCCGATCTGGCAGCTCAGGCCGGACAGTCCGCACCAGCGGCTGGAGAAGTTCTTCCCGGCGCCGCTGCTGATGCACACCTGCTCCGAGGACCGCACCGTCTCACCCGCGGACGCGCGGGCGCTGTTCGAGGCCCTCACGCCGCGCTACGCCTCGGCCCCGGACCGCCTCCGCTACGTCGAGCACCCCGGCGAGGGGCACATGTTCTCGCCCGCCGGCTGGGAGCGGGCGTGGGGCGAGACGGTGGCGTGGTTCGACCGGTTCCTCGGCTCGGCCTAGACCGGGCTGCCGAGGATGGCGGCCAGCGTCTCGCGCAGGTACCTCACGGCGAGCGCCAGGGTGCGCTCGGTGCCGCCGGGCTTGCGCGGGATGGGCGGGGCGACCTCCATCACGTCGCCGCCGAGCATGATGAATTCGCGGCCGAGCCGGCGGATCAGCTCCACCACGAACTCCGGCTCCAGGCCGCGCGGCTCCGGCGTGCCGGTCGCGTCCGCGTAGGAGTCGTCCGTGCCGTCGATGTCGTTGGAGAAGTAGACGCCGCGGACGCCCTTCGCGTGCAGGTGGGCGATCAGGTCCTCCAGCGCCTTGCGCGGGTTGGCGCGGCACTCGTCCGCCCAGAACTGCCGCACGTCCAGCGTCTTCTCCCAGTGCCCGCGGTCGTGCCGGCTGGCCCGCGTCCCCACCTGTACCAGCCGCCCGCCGCGGCCGAGCAACTCGTTGGCGTGGTAGCTCCAGGTGGCGAAGCAGTACTTGATGCCCAGCCGCTCCGAGAGCAGGTCCGTGTGCGCGTCCGGCTGAACGATGCCCCAGGTCCCCGGCTTCTGGACGCGGGACAGCGCCGCCGCCACGGGCCACGCGCAGGAGTGGTCGCCGCCGATCACGAAAGGCGCCGCGCCGGCGTTGAGCTTGAACACCAGGTCCAGCGCGCGCTCGGCGATCGACAGCGGCGAGACCGGGAGCTGCGCAGCCTCCGACTCCGGGAGCTGCGGGTACAGCGCGCGGGCCGAGGCGCGGCGCTGCTCCGGCGACAGCATGTCGTCGTGCAGCAACTGGGGGACCACGAACACGTCGCCCAGGTCCACCACGCCCGCCGCGGCGGCGCGCGCCGGCCACTCCGGGTCCTGCTCCAGCAGCGTGGTGCGGATGCCCTGCGGGCCCATGTTGGCGCCGCGGAGGAAGCCGGCGCCCACGTCGGACGGGACGGCCAGCATCACCGCCCGCGCCCCGGCGATCGCCTCCAGCCCGCGCTCGAAGCGGGCCTGGACCTCCTGCTCCGAATCCACCCCGTAGAGCCGCTTCTGCAGCGCCTGCTGCTCCGCCCGCCCGGTGGAGACCACGTAGATGCCGCCGCCGGCGGGGCGGAGGAGGAGGGAGAGCTCTTGGAGCGGGTCCACGCGGGGCGGCAGGTTAGACCCGCGCCCGCGCCTCGCGCGAGCACGAGCTGCCGGGAACGCGCACCAGGCGCCAGTCATCCATTTCGCCCGCCCGGAGAGCACGGGACCTCCGCCTCCTCTGCTATACGCCTTCGCTGATGGCGGTGGCCCTGTCCGATCAGCCGCGCCCGGCGGCGGCGCCCTTGCCTCCGCTCGGCAAGCGGGTGAAGCGCGCGCTCCGGTACGTCGTGGTGCGCGCCGCCATCGGCGCCGTGGCCGCGCTCCCCATCCGCCTCGCCCGCCGCATCGGCGAGTGGTTCGGGGCCGCCGCCTTCCACCTCGCCCGCCGCGAGCGCCGCTGGGCCCTGGAGCACCTCGCTCGCGCCTTCCCGGAGCTGCCGGAGCCGGACCGCCGCGCGCTGGCCCGCCGCTGCTTCCGCCACCTCGGCGGCAGCGCCTTCGAGCTGTGCTGCGTCCGGCAGATGGACCGCGCGTTCGACGACTTCGTCGAGTTCCCCGCCGAGGACCGCGCCGCGCTCGAGCGCGCGCTCGCCGCCAAGAAGGGCGTGGTCCTCGTCTCCGCCCACGTCGGCAACTGGGAGCTGATGGGCCGGGCCCTGGGGCTCAACGGCTACCCCACGCACGCCATCGCCAAGGAGTCGCCGGACTGGCGCCTCACCCGGCTGATGGCCCGCTTCCGCGAAGAGGGCCGCGTCCACGTCATCTGGCGCGGGCGCGACGGCGCCGCCAAGGAGATGCTCCGCGCGCTCCGGGACGGCCACATCCTGGGCCTGCTCATCGACCAGGACACCCGCGTCCAGTCCGTCTTCGTCCCCTTCTTCGGCCGCCCCGCCTCCACGCCGCGCGCGGCGGCCGACCTCGCCCTGCGCCTGGGGGCCGCGGCGGT
>DASRBA010000047.1:0-3797 GCA_035637895.1 Myxococcaceae bacterium | reverse complement strand
TGCCGCCCGCTCCGCCCCACCCCTCCCTGGCGAACACCCTCGACGCCCTGGGCGACCGGCGCGAGCGCATCCTCGAAACGGCGCGTGCGTTGGTCGGCGCCCGCTCCATCGCCCTCGACGGGCGGAAGTACCGCGACGACTGCACCTCGCTCCCCCTCGCCGCGTACGGGGCCGCGGGCATCGACCTCTTCTCCGCCGCCGAGCGCGGCGACAACGGCGTCACCGCCATCTACCGCTACGCCCAGCGCCAGGGCCGCATCTACAAGGGCGGCTGGCCCGTCCCCGGCGACCTCGTCTTCTTCCGCGAGACGTACGACCTCAACGGCGACGGCCGGATCAACGACGGCCTCACCCACGTGGGCCTGGTGGACTCCGTCGGCAACGACGCCACCGTGGTCATCATCCACCGCGTCCACCGCGGCGTCGTCCGCTACCGGATGAACCTCAACCACCCCGACTGGCGCACCGACCCTGAAACCGGCGAGCCGATCAACGACTACCTCCGCGCCACCGGCCTCACCGCCAACCCGCTCCTCACCGGCCAGCTCTTCGCCGCCTACGCCACCATCCTCGACGGCGCGCAGCCCGTCGCCCGCCGCTGAGCGGCGCGACCCGCCTCAGGCCCGCGCGGTCCGCTCCCACGCCGGGGCCTGGCTCCCCCGCAGGAACCTCCAGAACCCCACCGCGATCGCCGCGTTCATCTTCACGAAGTAGTACGCCACGCTCGCCGCCCGCCGCAGCGCCCCGTCGAACCACTCCGCCCGGCCCGCCGCCGCCAGCCCGTAGAACAGCAGCTGCGCCGCCAGCAGCACCCGGTACCCCGCCGACCGCACCAGGAAGCAGTTCGCCGCGAACGCCAGCGCCATCAGCGCCGGCGCGCACCACCGCAGCACCTTGTGCGACCAGAACGCGAACGCCCGGAATCCCGCCGACGGCGAGAGCAACCCCGGCACCACCCGCAGGCTCTGGAAGTTCCCGGCGGCGATGCGCGCGCGCCGCCCGAACTCGCCGTCGTAGTCCTCGGTGGTCTCCTCGTGCGCCACCGCCTCCGGGTCGTACCGGACCTGATACCCGTTCTCCAGGATGCGCAGCGCGATCACCAGGTCGTCCACGATCGTCCCCGGCGGCAGCGCGGTGAACAGGCTCCGCCGGATCGCGTACAGCCCGCCGTTGGCGCCCATCACCGACCCGAACTTCCCCTCGTACATCTTGATCAACGACTCGTAGGCCCAGTACGTGCTCTCCTCGTACTCGCGCCGCGTCCGGTTGAAGAGCCGGAGCCGCCCGCACACCGCGCCCACCTCCGGGTCCTCGAAGTGCCGCACCAGCCGCCGCACCGCCTGCGGATCGATCATCGTGTTGGCGTCGGAGAGGACGACGATCTCCCCCCGCGCCGCCGGCACGCACCGGTCGAGCACCGCCGCCTTCCCTGCCCTCGGCGCCGCCGACAGCCGCACCCGCGGATCCCCGCACCCCGTCACGATCCCGTCCGTCCCGTCCGTCGACCCGTCCGACCCGATCACCACGTCGAACCGGTCCGCCGGGTACTCCAGGGCCAGGCTGTTCGCCAGCTTCGCCGCCATGCACGCCGCCTCGTCGTGCGCGGCCACCACCAGCGTCACCGACGGCAGGTGCGCGTCATCCACGACCCCCGGCCGCCGCCGGTCCCGCCCCCGCTGCATGAAGCGAACGTTGCGCAGCACCTGCTGCCACCCGTCCAGCGCGAACAGCGCCAGCGGGTAGAGGAAGTACGTATGCAGCAATAGGAGGGCCGCCCCCCAGAACACCACCGTGGCCATCGCCTCGCCCCCTCTCCTCGTCCCGAATGGAGAGGTTCAGCAAGGCGCGTGCCTTCGCATCCCCCTGGCACGGCGCGGGCGCGGACCCGGACCCCGGTCGAATCTACAGTTCAGTCTCCGACGCAGCCGGGAATCAGCGCTCGGGCTCTCCGGAGCGGGCCCAGTCCAGCAGCTGGCGGGCGACCTCGTGCGCGGGGTTGAGCGCCAGCACCGCCTCCAGCCCGGCGACCGCGCTCTCGCTGTGCTTCTGCGCCAGCGACAGCCGCGCGCTCAGCACGTACGAGCGCAGGAAGGTGGAGTCCTTGACGGCCAGCTCGTCCATCTCCGCGTGGGCGGAGACCATCGCGTCCGGCGACACGCGCGCGTTCAGCGCCAGCTCCGCCAGCGCCACCGCCGCCCACCCGTCCGTCCCGCCCATGTTCCGGTAGCGCTCGGCGAGCGCGATGGCGGTGTCGCTCCCCTTCACCCCCGAGTACACCGCCTGCGCGCGCACCAGCACGCGCTGGTCCTCGATGCCGTTGGGCTGCGCGCCCTGGAGCGACTGGAAGCGATCGTTGAGCTGGGTGTCGATCAGCCCGGACTTCTCGTTGAGCGGGCTCACCGTGCCGGCGATCTCGTTCAGCCGCGCCTGCATCGCGGTCACCCGGTTCTGCCAGTCGCTGGGGGTCTTGTCGTCGTTGAGCTGGTTGATCCGCCGGATCAGCTCGTCCGACTCCTGGGTGAGGCGCCGGACCTGGATCCGCGCGTCGTCCAGCTGCAGCGACAGCGCCACCACCAGGTCCGCCTGCGCGGGCACCCAGTCGGGGTAGACGTTGATCAGCGCGCTCAGCTCGGAGATGGCGCGGTCGCGCGAGGCGCCGTCGTCCCGCCGCAGCAGCAACCGCGCCGACTCCAGCCGGGCGATCGCGTCCGCCGAGACCACGTTCTTGCGCATGATCCACCGGCCGGCGATGCCGCCGACGACCACCAGCAGCAGCGCGCCCACGGCGATGGCCGCGACTTTCCACCGGCGCTGCATCTGCGCCTTGAGGAGCGCCACCTCGTCGACGCCGGCACCGGACTCCTCGGTGCGCGGCTCCGGGATCAGCTCCGGGGTCTCGGGTGGGAGCTCCAGCCGGGCGGAGTTCGGCGTGTCCGAAGGCGTGGGCAGGTGCGTCGCCAGCGGCGTGTCCACCGACAGGCCGTCCGCGAAGGGCGACTCCAGCGGCGTCACCGCCGGCTCGATGGGCCGCTCCGGGATGGTGGTCGGGTCGCCGCGGCCCTGCAGCGGGGCGGCGTCCGGCTGGGTGGTGTCCGGGACCCCGAATCGCTTCTTCTCGCGGCTGCGCTCCTGCCAGGCGCGCTCCAGGTCGCCCTCGTCCGGCGCGCCGAACATCTGGGTGCGCGCGGTGCTGGACGGATCCGGCTGGCGGTTCCGGTCGCGGATCACCGTGTCCGCGAAGGACTCGTCCGGCATCGGCGCCGGCGTGCTGGAGAGGATCTTCGGCAGCGAGGGGGACTGCGCCGGCGCCGCGTGCGCCGGCACCGGGAACGGCGCGGGGGTGCCGGGGACGAGGCCGTACAGCTGCGTGGTGGAGTTGGGCGTCGGCGGCACGATGTCCATCTGCGCCGAACCGAACATCTGCGTCTGCGGCGGCGGCTTCGGCTGGGCGGCGGGGGCCGGCGCCGCGGCGGCGGGTGACGCCGAGACACCGCCGAACATCTGCGTCGCCTTCTGCGGCGTGGCCGGCGCGGGCGCGGGCGGCACCGACCCGCTCCCGGAGGTCTGCGCCGGCCTCGGCGGCGTCGAGGGCGCGCTCCCCGGCGGCGAATTCGGGTTCGTCCAGAGCTGGGTCGGCGCGCGATCCGCCGTCGTGGGCGACGCCGCCGGCGCGCCGGGCGCCCCCACCGCGCCGAACATCTGCGTCGCCTTCTGCGGGGTCGCGGGCGTCGGCGAGGCCGCGGGCGGCACCGACCCGCCCCCGGACATCTGCGCCCTCGGCCCGGACTGGGACGGCG
>DASRBA010000046.1:0-20675 GCA_035637895.1 Myxococcaceae bacterium | reverse complement strand
GAACATGGGCCGCCTCATGTCCGCGCTGAATGGGCTGCGGCCACGCTACGTGATGACCGTGGACAAGCGCCCGGTTCTGGAGCCGCCGGAGCAACTGGCCACGTACAAGAACCTGTACCTGCTCACCGACCTCGGTCGCCTGGACGTCCTCGGCTCGGTGCCCCCGGTCGGAGACTACGAGCGAATTGCGTCACATGCGGAGAGGCAGTCGGTCAACGGGCTGGAGATCCGGGTCATCGCCCTTGAAGACCTCATCGCCGTCAAAGCCCACGTCGGCCGCCCCAAGGACCGCCACATGGAGCTGGAGCTGCGCGCCATCCAGGAGCTGCGCGCCAAGCGCGGGAGCTCACGCACCAGCGGCTGCAGGAAGCCGCCCGCCCCCGCGCACAGCAGCGCCGCGATGACGAGCGTCCGGCCCATGGACCGCTAGGCGCGGTGGGACTCGATGGCGTCGTGGAACCACCCCACCGGCGCCTCCAGCCCGCCGAAGACGAGGTCCGGCCCGGCGTGGGCCAGCATCCCGGCCTGCATCTCCTCCGCGGCGAAGAGGTCCTCGCGGCTGAACACCTGCTCCTCGATCAGCTGGTAGGACTTCTCGAAGTGGCGCCGCGCCTTCTCCGTCTCCGGGGCGCGCTCCACCAGCATGCTGTGGTGCCACTGGAGGCGGTCGGAGGCCAGCGGCGTGAAGGACGCCACGCTCACGAAGTCCGGGTGGAAGACGACCACGGTGCTGGGGAAGAGGAAGTAGCTGGGGGTCACCAGCTCGCGCAGGGGGAGATCTCCGGCGCCCGGCTCGCGGGCGGCCTTCCGCGCGCTGGCGGAGCGGATGTGGTGGCCGGCGCGCTCCGCGGCGAAGACGCTGTCCACGAAGAAGGGGGAGACCGACGTCCGGTGCAGCCGGGCGATGTGGTAGCCCTCCAGGAACGCCTCGGCGATCAGCTTCCAGTTCGCCTGGCGGACGGACGTCGCGCGGCGGAAGAGGACCAGGTCCCGCAGCCCCAGCGACTCCAGCTCCTCGCCGATCTCCGCCGTCCCCGCCGGGAGCTGGGGGGGCTGCTCCCCGAACGACAGCGTCACCCAGAGGAGCCCGTGCCGCTCCTCCAGCGGGAGCTGGGCCAGCGACACCTTCGCGGTGGGCAGGAACGCCTCCGCGCGCGGGACGTGGATCAGCGCGCCGTCCAGGCCGTACGTCCAGGCGTGGTACGGGCAGACCAGCGCCTTCTTCGCCTCGCACGGGCCGGGGGGCAGCAGGCGGGTGGCGCGGTGGCGGCAGGCGTTGAGGAAGGCGCGCGCGGTGCCGCCCGCGTCGCGGGTGAGGATGATCGGGATGCCGGCGATCTCCAGCGCGAGGGCGGAGCTGGGGGCCGGGAGCTCCGAGGCGTGCCCCACGACGAGCGGCAGGCGGCCGAAGATGGTCTTGCGCTCCCAGTCCAGCTCCGCTTCGCCCACGTAGCGGGAGATGGGGATCCGGCGTTCGGCGGGGGCGCAGGTGGGCTTCGACTCCCGCGCGGCCGCGACGGCGAGATCGGCCATGGCCTGGACCCTGGGGTGCGGCATCGAGCGACGCCATCCTCGCACAGGAGGAGACGACCTCGTCTAACCTGGCCCCCGATGCCTCTTCATCTGATGGCGATGTTCGCCGGACTGGCGCTCTGGGCGTCCCCCACCCAGTTCGACGACCAGGGCTTGAAGTTCCGCATCTCGTTCCCGGATGGATTCGAGCCGGCGGACGCCCCCCCGAATGCGATCTTTTCGTACGCCGAGACGGACGCCCCCGGCCGGGCGCTGGCCGTCACCGTCGAGCGGATGCGCATCGCGCTGCCCCAGCGAAAGCCGAAGCCGAACAAGAACGCCGTCTACGCGGGCTCCGGCATGCCGGCCTCGTCGACCTCACAGGAGGAGATGACCTGGCGCGATTTCCAGATCCCGGTCCTCCGGACCGAGACGAACGTCGAGGGCAGGTCCTTCGTCCTCCTCCAGGCCCAGATCCCACTCTCCCCGGAGGCGATCACCGTCGGCGTGGGAGGTCTGAAGCAGCGGGAGCCAGACATCCGCCGCGTCCTGGAAGAGGTGGTGGGCTCGACGGAGGGACGGGCCAGCTGGCTGACGGAGAAGGAACAGGACGAGGAGCACAGGCGCGAGCAGAACAAGCTCGCCTGGACGTGGTTCGGCCTCCTGGTGATCCCCGTCGTCCTCCTCGCGCTCTACAAGTACTCGACCCGCTGAGCCGCGCCGGGCCGTCTCAGCGCATCAGCGGCGCGAGCAGCGCCACCACACCCCAGCCGGCCACCGCGAGGCCGACCCAGAAGGCGATGGTGCGGGCGCGCGACGACACCACCTGCGCGGGGCGCTCGGCGACGGCGGCGGCGGCGAGCCGCGAGACCTCCTCCAGCCCCTGCTCCGCCAGCCGATCCTGCGGCCGCTGCGAGAGGTAGATCAGGTACAGCCGGCCCAGGTCGGCGGCCAGGCCGAGGCGCTCCGCCTGGCGGATCAGCGCGGCGTGGGCGTCCGGGCGCTCCCAGCGCTCCACCAGCTCCTTCCAGGGGCTGGCGAGCAGGAACGGCGGAGCGAACGCGCCCTGGTCCTTGAACCGGGCGTCCAGTCCGCACTGCGGGCACATGGTCATCGCGCCGCCGCCAAGTGGGGCGATGCACTTGGGACAGTAGCTCGGCGGCGGCGCGAAAGGGTCTACGGGAAGGTCTTCGAGCGAAAGCGTGACGGTGGCGGCGGCGTCCGGCTCGGGCAGCGGCGGAGGCGGGGGCACCGCGGCCAGCGGGCCGGAGCGCCTGGGGCGCGGCCCCTGGGACAGCTCGCCGATCTGCACCTCGCCGTGGCACTGGCTGCACACCGCGAACACCAGCGCGCCCTCGGCGCGGAAGGAGGTCGGCTCGGTGAGCTGATCGCACTTCAGGCAGATCAGCATGGCCGATCCGCCCTTGGTCCTCGGGGCGGGAGGCTGGTGATGGGCGAGGTTGGACCCAGGCATCGACAGCCGGCATGGTGTGATCACCGAGGCTTCCTGCATAGAGTGGAAACACCCATGGTCGCAGGGCGAGATCCCTCAACTGTCCCCGAGCGGTACGCGGCCATCGACATCGGCACCAACTCCGTGCTCCTGCTGGTGGCGGAGCGCCGCGACGGCCGCTTCGCCGCGGTCGCCGAGCGGGCGGAGATCACCCGCCTGGGCCGGGGCGTGGACCGCACCGGCGCGCTCTCACCGGAGGGGATGGAGGCCACCTTGCGCTGCCTGGAGTCCTACGCCTCCCAGGCCCGCGCCCTGGGCGCCCTCCAGATCGCCGCCACCGCCACCAGCGCCGCCCGCGACGCTTCCAACGGCGCCATATTTCTGGAGCAGGCGCGGACCCGCGCCGGCGTCACGGTGGAGATCATCTCCGGGGACGAAGAAGCGGAGCTTTCGTTCGCGGCCGCCCGCGCTGACTTCGGGGCGGGCCCGCTGGTGGTGCTGGACATCGGCGGCGGCTCCACGGAATTCATCTACGGCTCCGGCGAGGTGCAGTACCGCCGCAGCTTCGACGTGGGTTCGGTGCGCCTCACCGAGCGCTTCGTCACCGCCCACCCCATCCCTGCTCCCGAGCGCGACGCCGTCCGCGCCCACCTCCAGGCGACCTTCTCCGCCCTCCCGCCCCCGCCGGAGAACGCCCGGCTGATCGGCATCGCCGGCACGGTGACCACGCTCTATGCCCTCCAGCACCGGGTGGACCCGTACGAGGCCGCGCTCGTCCACGGCCGAGACCTGACGCGCGCCGAGCTGGCGGCCCTCTCGACCGCGCTCTGCGCCGCGTCCCTGGAGGAGCGCCGGAGGATGCCCGGCCTGCAACCCGGGCGCGCGGACGTCATCTGCGCGGGAGCGCTCGTCCTGGAGGCGGCGATGGACCGGCTTCACATCCGCACTTGCACGGTGAGCGACCGCGGCGTGCGCTGGGGGCTCCTCGCCCGCCGCTTCGGAGGCGCATGAGCGAACCCCGCGCGCGGGGGGCCGCCTTCAGCCTGGGCGTCCTCACCCTGATCAACCTGCTCAACTACCTGGACCGCTACATCGTGGCGGGGGTGGTGCCGCGGGTGCAGGCGGAGTTCGGGATCAACAACACGCAGGCCGGCGCGCTGGGGACGGTGTTCGTCCTCGTCTACATGGTGGCCTCTCCCCTGGGCGGCTTCCTGGGCGACCGGCTCCAGCGCCGCTACGTGGTGGCCGGCAGCGTGTTCCTGTGGAGCCTGGCCACGGTTGGCTCCGGCCTCGCGGGGACGTTCGTGGCGCTCCTGGGCGCTCGCGCGGTGCTGGGCGTGGGCGAGGCGGGATACGGCTCGGTGGGCCCGGCCATCATCTCGGACCTCTTCCCCCGCGACCTCCGCACCCGGATGCTGGCGGTCTTCTTCACCGCCATGCCGGTGGGCGCGGCGCTGGGCTACGTGGTGGGCGGGTGGATCGGCGCCACCTCCTGGCGGATGGCCTTCTTCATCGGCGGCGGGCCGGGGCTGGTGCTGGCCTTCCTGATGCTCTTCACCCCGGAGCCCGCCCGCGGCGCCAGCGAGACCGGGCCGGTGGCAGAGGAGCAGATCGCCTTCCTCGAAGGCCTGAAGCGCCTGTGGCCGAACCGCGTCTTCTGGGCCGCCACCGCCGGGCTCACCGCGGTGACCTTCGCCATGGGCGGGCTGGGCTACTGGATGCCCAAGTTCCTCGAGGCGGAGCGCGGGATGGACCCCGGCCGCGCCGGCTTCATCTTCGGCGCGGTCACCGCCGTGGCGGGCCTGGGCGGGACGATGCTGGGCGGCGCGCTGGGCGACCGCGCGGACCGGCGCGGGCCGGGTGGCGGGCTGTGGGTGAGCGCCGCGGGGATGATCGCCGGCGCGCCGTTCATGGTCCTCGCCGCCACCGTCTCCGGGGAGGCGGCGATCTTCACCATGGCGTTCATCGCCCAGGTGCTGCTGTTCATGAACACCGCGCCGATCAACGCGGCGATCGTCAACTCGGTCGCGCCCAGCTACCGGGCCTTCGCCATCGGCCTGTCCAACCTCACCCTCCACGCGCTGGGCGACGCCATCTCGCCCACCGCCATCGGCGCGGTGGCCGACGCCAGCAGCGTGGCGATGGCCATCCGCGCCAACGCCCTCCCGGTGGTGGTGGGAGGGCTGATCCTCCTGTGGGGCGCCCGCCAGGCCCGGCGGGCGGCCGCGACGCCTTCGCCCGCCGCTAGTTGATCACGACCTGGCAGGAGCAGGAGCCCTCGAAGCAGGGCATCTGGTTGGCGTCCACGCACGCCAGGCCGTTGCAGCAGTCGGCGTCCCTGGAGCACAGGTCGTTGACCGTCTTGCACACCTGCGGCGCGGTGTTGTCGTTCTGCACGCAGGACGACACGTCGAAGAGCATGAACACCAGCGCCTTCTCCTGCGGCGTCATCGCCCCGCCCGCGCAGTCGTGCGGGAACACGTGGTTGGCCCCGGTGCCGATCAGCGCGGTGGCGGTGACGTGGAAGTCGCTGAACACCACGCGGCCGCACTGCGTGCCGGCGTCCCCATCCGGGAGCGGCGGCGGGTTGTAGGGCGTGTTGAAGGTCAGGTGCTGCACCGAGTACCCGGCGCCGTTGGTGGGATTGATCCCCGAGAGCCAGGTGGTGGTGCCCGCGTCCGTGCCGGAGCAGTCGTGGCGCGTGTCGCGCACCGACAGCTGGCCGAAGGTGGTGGAGGCGCCCGCGTCCCACAGCCACTGGGCGAAGGCGGCGCCCTTGGGGAAGCCCTGGTTCACGTCCACCGTCCACGGGTTGGGCGGGTTGTGGGTCTGGTTCGGGTCCGGCGTCCACACCGCGGTGGAGTTGAACGGCGCTTGCGCGTACGCCATCCACACGTAGCCGTAGTGCGTGGTGAAGAGGCGCCCGCCGGACCCGGTGTAGTTGATCAGGTTCTGGGTCCACCCCTGCTGCGTGGTCCCCGGGTTGGCGCCGAACTTCTCGCTGCCGATGCACGGCAGCAGCACCACGTCGTACCTGGACATGGTGCCCGCGTCGCCGATCAGGCTGACGACGTCGTCGTAGCCGGCGTCGTTGTACAGGCCGCCGCGGCCGCCGCCGCCGGTGTTGTCGTGGTAGAAGTGGATGCGACCGTTGGCCGCCGGAGCGGTCATCTCGCCGTACGAGATCCCCATCTTCAGCAGAAGGCACTCGAACGGGTCCGCGTTGCCGGTGGCGATGGCCATCTGCGGGATGTCGCCCTGGCCCTGGTTCTGGGGCAGGTGGAGCAGGCTCACGTCGGTGATGGGCTGGGTGGTGCAGCCCTGGACGTTGAACGGGAGGGTGATCTGGCGGCGCCACTTCCCGACCTGGATGACCAGCGGGATGTTGTTGCCCACCGGGACGTTGTCCAGCTGGAACTTCCCGTCCGGGCCGGTGAGCGCGATCGCCACCGGGTTGCCGGAGACGAGCGATCCGCACTGGTCACAGGTCAGGCCCGTGGGGAGCGGTTTGAGCGCCGCGTTCGGCACGTAGACGATGGCGTTGTAGAGGGCGACCTGGCCGCTGGGGTCGTAGACGGACCCGGTGATGCGCGTCGGGCTCCCGGTGGGGCAGGTCACCTGCTGGCACTGGAGGCCCACGCAGGTGCCGCCGTCGGGGAGCCGCCCGCCGTCGCCGCCGTCGCCGCCGTCCCCGCCCCCGCCGCCCCCGTCGCCTCCATCCCCGTTGCCCGGCGTGGTGCAGGTGCCGTTCGGGCCGCAGACGTCCCCCGGGTTGCAATCCGAGTTGCTGGAGCAGGGCTTTCCCCCGCACTGGCAGGCCGCCCACGCCATGGTGAGCGAGCACAACACGACCGTACCGAAGCCAAATCGCATCGGGTCCTCTCCATCTTTGGACGCCAGGGAGACCAGGCGATAGTCCACGCTCACCCCGGGAAGGTACAGAGGGAAAACCCCCAAGCGTGTGGAGAAAGACTACTGCGACCCACGCAGGTCCTTGATGGGCTCCTGGGTAAGACGGGGGCGCAGCTCGTCCGCGATCGCCTCGATCTCCGCGGCCAACTTTTCGCCCTGGACGAGCAACCGGGCCTTGAGGCCGCCGCGGTTACCCAGCGTGAAGAACACCTGGGCGTCGCGGAGCACCTCGCGCCAGTGCTCCAGGAAGTAGCGGGTGAACAGCGCCAGGGGGAGGGCGGTGAGCACCGCGGTCACCGCCCAGCCCGCGCCCAGCCAGCGCCAGGCGGCCAGCGCCAGCCCGGCGATGACCAGCGGCGCCAGCGCCAGCGCGCCGAGGAACTTCACCGTGGCCTGCTGGTCCAGCTCCACGTCCAGCGCCCGGTTGAGCCAGCGCGGGATGTAGAAGGGGAGCGCGAACAGCACCAGGCCCAGCAGGAACAGCGGCAGCCCGAAGAAGAGCGCCACCAGGTTGCGCAGGGTGAACATCCACACCTGGTCGCGCCGGTAGACCAGGCCCAGGTCGCGCGTGCTGGACCTCACCAGCTCCAGCCGGCGCCGGTAGGAGGCCACCTCGCCGCGCATCCGCTCGAAGCGCTCGGGCTGCTCGGCGCGGAAGAGCTGGATGCCCTTGGCGAAGCGGCGGAGGCGCTCCGGGTCGTGGGCGCGCTCGCCCAGCTTGAGCGCGTACAGCTCCTCGCCGGTCTGGATGACCGGGAGGTCCTCCCACGTCTCCAGGTTCAGGGTCACGCGCCGCAGCCCGGCCTCGATCTGCTCGGTGAGCGCGCGCACCGCGGGCGCCTCGTCCTGGCCCCCGGCCGGGAGGTAGGCCGCCACCTCGATGGGCGGGTCCACGTCGATCAGCACCTCGCTGCGGAACTTGTGCTTCTGCGCGTAGGTGAGGCCCACCGGGATGATCCGCACCCTGGCGCCCGCCCGCGCCGCGCGAAAGGCGATCCGCGCCGCGCCCGTCTTCAGCGCCGCCAGGGAGGGCTCCGAGTGGCTCTTGCCCTCGGGGAACAAGGTGATCGCCCCCCCCGACGCCAGCGCCGAGGCCGCGGCCTCGAACGTCCCCTCGTTCTTCTCCATCAACGCCGGGTTGTCCTGCTTGCGGTACACCGGCAGCGCGCCCAGGCCGCGGAGGATGGAGCCCATCACCGGGGTGCGGAACAGCGGCTCCTTGGCGAGGAAGGTGACCCGCCGGCTGGAGAGGACGAACACCAGCGCCGGGTCGATGATGGCGTTGGGGTGGTTGCCCACGAACATCACCGGCCCCAGGGCGTCGTCCGGGCGGCTGCGGACGGTGACCCGGTAGAACAGCCGCAGCGCGAAGCCGACCACCGCTCGGACGAACCGGTAGAACACTGCCAGCCTCCCGCGTCAGAACAGGCCGATGTTGAAGTGGAAGTTGAAGGTCTGCTCGTTCACCTGGTCGTCCGGGTGGAGGTTGAACCCCACGTCCAGCGCCAGCGGGCCGATGGGCGTCTCGTACCGGATGCCGCCGCCCGCCACCGGCCGCACGTGGAGCAGGTCGACGGTGGTGGTGTCCGACCACAGGTTGCCGGCCTCGATGAAGGCGCCCAGGTCCATCGCCCCCAGGAACGGCAGCCGCAGCTCCAGCTTGGCCAGCGTGTACACCTCGCCGCCCTCGGAGGGGATCTGCGAACCGGCCAGGAGCGCCAGCGCGGAGCGGGAGCACCCGGTGCGGTTCACCAGCGACGCGCACTCCTCGCGAGTGGCGCGCAGGGCGGTGCGGCGGTCCTCCGGCAACAGCCCGTCCTCCTGGAAGCCGCGCAGGGTGGAGAAGCCGCCCATGTAGAAGCGCTTCGGCGGCGGGAGGTGGTCCTGGCCGCCGGTGAGCGGGACGAAGCGGCCGCCGCGCACGGAGGCGGCCACCACCACCCGCTTGGCCAGCGGCAGGTAGCCGGTGACGCTCCCCTGCGCCTTCACGCCCAGCAGCTTGTAGCGCTCCAGCAGGCTGTTGGTGAGCTCCGCTGAGAGGGACGCCAGGAGCCCGCGGGTGGGGTTGGCCGGGTCGTCGCGCAGGTCGACGGACAGGGACGGCGCCAGCGACTGGAGGAGGAAGCTGTCGAACTGGAAGAAGTTCCGCCGGTCCTGGTCGGTGAGCAGGTCCGCCAGCCCGCCGGAGCCGCAGTCGAAGGGCTGCCCGCGGAGCTGGTACGTGCAGACGCGGTCGAGCTCCAGGTTGTACTGGATGGACGCGATGACGTAGCGGGTGGCCTGCCAGTCCAGGCCGGCGATGCCCGCCAGGGTGGCGAACTGGAAGGACGAGCGGAACTCGTGCTCGCCCACCAGGTCCACGTGCGCGCCGATGGCGGCGGGCAGGAACTGCCGCACCCGCGGCGCCCGCAGGGACAGGGTGACCTTGCCGCCGATGCCGTACCAGGAGGAGGGCTGGGAGAAGTCGCGCACGTCGGAGTTGTTGAAGCCGAAGGCGCCGGCGAAAGCCTGGCCGGCGCCGATCCAGTGGATCTTCCCGCGGCCCTCCAGGTTGAGCGCCTGCCCGAAGATGTTGGGGTACGACCCGTCGAGGAGGATCCGCGGCCCGTCCACCGCGGACAGGCCGACGCCGACCTCGCCTTCGGTGGTGGGCCGCTCCGTCAGCTCCACCGTCACGTCCTTCCGCGGCTCCGCCTGCTCCGGCTGCACCAGGCGCACCGCCACCTGCCGGTAGGCGCCCAGGTTGGTGAGCGCGCGCTGGCTGTCCAGGAGCCGCTCCGGGGTGAGGACGTCCCCCGACTTGAGCGGGAAGTTGGCCAGCACCATCTGGCGGTCGCTCTTGTCCGCGCGGCGCAGGAGGACCTGCCCCACCCGGACCTGCGGCCCGGGGTCCACCCGGTACACCACGTCCATCTCCGACCCGTCCCCGGAGATGCGGGTGTCCGGGTCGACGCGGGAGTAGAGGTAGCCCTCGCGCGCCAGCCGCTGGAGCAGCTCCTTCCGGCCGCGTTCCAGGGCGGAGATGCTGGCCGGGTCCCCGCGCTGCAGCGGCTGCGCCGACACCGGCACGTCCACGCCCGGCGGCAGGCCCTCCACGCCGATGGAGGCGACCTTGGCGCGCGGCCCCTCGTGCACCGTGAAGCGGACCTTCGCGGTGCGCTGCGCCTGGTCGATGATCGCCTCCGCGAACTGCGCGCGGGCGGAGAGGTAGCCCTTGTTGCGGTAGAGGTCGGTGATCGCCTCGACCGCCTCGCGGTACGCCTCCTCGCTGTAGACGGCCTCCGGCTCCAGCGCCGGCGCCTCGCGGATGCCCGGCCGCTCGCTGCGGCCCTCGATCTGCAGCGAGTCGAAGGTGCGCACGCCCAGCAACAGCGGCTCGCGCCGCTGCACCGCCGCCCGCACCTGGTCCAGCAGGTCCGGGGTGGAGACGGCGCGGTTCCCCTCGAAGCGCAGGGAGATCACCCGCAGCCTGGGGCCCTCCTCGATGTCGAAGTGGAGCACCGCCTCCTTGCCGTCCCCGGACCCCACCTCGCCGGGGTGGACGCGGGCCTCGAACCAGCCGCGCGACTGGTAGTAGGCCTCCAGCCGCCGCGACAGGCGCGCCGCCAGGGGCGCGTCCAGCGCCTCGGTGGCGTCGTAGTCCAGCGCCGCCTCGAGCACCGCGTCCGGCACCTGGTGGTTCTGGTGGAAGTGGGTGCGGTACTTCGGGCCGGCGCTGATGGGCAGGGACACCGAGGCCCACGGCGCCTCCAGGGCGATGACCGGTTCGCCCACGCTGGCGCGGTAGTAGTGCGCGCCGCGCAGCTCGGCGCGGAGCTTCTCCAGGCCCTCGGCCAGCGCGGCGCGGTCCAGCACGCCGCCCACCGACAGGCCGGACGTCTCCAGGATGTGGTCCAGCGGCAGGTCGCCCGGGTCGCCGGCCACCGAGAGCTGCTCGACGCGGGTCGGCTCGCCCTCGACGACCTGGACCACCAGCGACGTCTGTAGGCCCTGCTCGGACATCTCCATCGTCGCGGCGACCTGGTCGTAGCCGCGCTGGCGGTACAGCTCCTCCACCCGGTCCAGCGCCCGCCGGAGCGCGTCGTCCGTCACCTCCGACTTCTTGGGCTCCAGCCGGGTGGCCTTGAGCACCACGGAGTCCGACAGCGCGCGGTTGCCCTCCACGGTGATCTGCTTGACGACCTGCCGGGGCGACATCTCGAACGCCACCCGCACGCCGCCCGGCGTGGGCTCCAGCCGCGCCTCGATACCGGCGTACAGGTTGGTGCTGTAGAGCAGGAAGATGGCCCTGCGTACCGCGCGCAGGGAGACCGGCTGGCCGACCTGGATGTCCAGCCTCACGTCGGGAGGGACGCTAAGGCCCTGCGGCGCGCGCAGCTCCACCGCGGTGACGGTGGGGCGGGGCTCGTCGCCCATGGGCTCCGGCTCCGGCGGCTTCACCGCGGCGGCCGCGGCCACGGACGGCGGGCGCGCCTGGAGGCGCGGGGCCTGGGCGAGCGCGGCGGAAGCGAGCAGCGCGCCCCAGAGCGGCGCCGCTCGCCCGTTCACTTCACCTCCCAGTGGAGCTTGAGGTCCGCGCCGATGTTGCCCAGGTCGCCGGAGGTGCTGTTCTCGTTGTCCCACTGGCCCTGCACCAGCACGCCGTCCAGCAGGCGGTACTCGATGCGGGCGCGGGTGCCGCGGCCGGAGAAGGGCCGGGTCAGCTCCAGCTTGAGGTCCTCGGTGAGCAGGCGGGATTCGATCTGCGCCGCCGGCTCCATCTGGTGGAGCACGTCGTTGTAGCTGGTGGAGAAGTGGAACGAGAGGTCCTTCACCAGCTGGGTGTTCTTGGGGAGGAAGCGCTGCACCTCGCGGTCCAGGCCGGACGCGTTGTAGAGCGCCTCCGCCGCCAGGTAGGTCGCGGTCTCCACGCCGGTGGACTGCGACTTGTCCTTGGAGGTGACGCCCAGGGTGAGCAGCGAGATCACGTCCGCCTCCGCCAGCATCGGCTCCGAGGTGAGGATGATCTTCGGCTCGTTGGGCTTGCCGAAGGCGTGCAGCCGGACCAGGTACTCGCGCACCTGGGACTGGGCGTGCATGTCGAACACCGGGTCCACCGCGTACCGGTTCTTGAGCTCGATGAGCAGCTCGCTCACGTCGAACCGGTTCTGGCGGAAGAAGACCTGGCTGCCCTCGGCGGCCTCCACCATGCCGACCAGGCCGGGGCGGGCGTTGCTGCCGGTGAGCTTGATCTCCCCCTGGAAGCGGGCGCGGGCGAGGTTGTTCTCCACCCGCACGTCGGCCAGCCTCACGCGCACGTCGTCGAACTTCAGCCACTCCTGGCGCTTGTCGGACTGGGAGGACTCGACCAACCGCTCGCGGGTGCGGGCGAAGTCCTTGAGGAAGGCCTCCAGGTCCATCGGCCGCTCGTAGTGGAGGTGGTCCACGTCCAGCCCGCCGGACAGCACCAGCGAGTCCGGGTCCCCTTCCAGCGTCAGCTTGCCGGAGGTGGTGAACGGGAGGTCCTCCAGAGGTCGCATGGCGATCTCGTCCATCACCAGCTCCAGGGAGAGGCACTTGTTGGAGCCGCAGCCCCGCCGGGGCAGGAAGCGGTCCATCTTCACGTAGCCCCTGAGCTCGACGCGGCCGTCGTTGAGCACCCCGTCCATGTTCGAGATGCTGATCTGCTGCTCGGAGAACTCGAGGTCACCGGAGAGCGAGCGGAGCTGGTAGGGCTGGTCGCGCACGGAGAGGTGCACGTCGCGGATCCGCGCGCTCCCCAGCACCTCGGGCGAGGAGAGCGGGCCGGTGGCGGTGGCGGACATCTCCACCTCGCCACCCGCGCGCTCCAGCCCGCGGACGAACGAGGCCAGGAGCCGCACGTCCGCCGAGCCCTCCGCCTTCACGCCCAGGTCCTCCGGTCCCACCCAGCCGCCCAGGCCGAGCTGGGTGTCCGGGCCTTGCAGCACCAGCCCGTCCGTCCACAGCCGGCCGCGCTCGAAGCGGACGTTGACGGGCGCGGCGGTCGCGACGGCGAAGTCGCCGCGGGAGAGGGACAGGTCGTCCACCGTCGCGTACACCACCGCCGAGTCCTTGGTCTTCACCTCGCCGCGCGCGTCCACCGTGCCGGAGAGGGTGCCGGACATGCCCTGGGAGATGGCGGTGTCCGGCAACAGCGGCCGGATCTCGGGGAGCGCGAAGGCCAGGTGGAGCTGGTACGGGATGGGCGCCTTGAGCGTCATCTTCAGCCGGCCGGTGGCGGCGTCGAACGGGCGGCCCCAGACCTCCAGCTCGCGCCCCTGGATGCGCGCGTTGAGGTTCATCACGCCCAGCGACTTGTCGGCGAAGGTCACCCGCCCCGAGCTGACGTAGCCGTCCACCACCGGCACGTCGCGGTCGCCGACGACCTTCCCGGAGAGCTGGAGCTTGCCGGTGATGCCCATCTGCTCCGCCAGCTTCGTCCCCACCAGCTCCGCCAGGCTCAGGTCGGTGCCGCGGAAGTGGTAGCTGAGCGGCCCGCCGAAGGAGAAGCTGCCCTCGGCGGAGATCTTGCCGGCGGGGCCGGCGAGGCGGGCCTCGGTCAGCTCCATCACCTCGCCGTCGTGGAAGTCGAGCCGGACCCGCCCTCTCCCCAGGCCGCGCCCGTAGTATTTGAGGTTGTCCAGGCCCAGGTCGATGGTGCCGCCGAAGCGGTCGAAGGGACCGGCCAGCTCCACCGTGCCCTCCGCGTCGCCGAACAGCTCGCCCTGGAACAACTCCACCCCCGGATGGAGCCGGACGATCATCTCCACCAGGTCCTCGGCGCGGCCGCGCGGCACCTGGAGCGACAGCCGCACCGCCCCGTTCTTCTCCTTCGACCAGTCCAGGTCCACCGAGCCGCTGTACGGCGTCTTGCCCTTCACCCCGGTGACGCTGGTGAAGCGGAGCGCCTTCTGCTGGTACGCCAGCGCGCCCTGCACGTTGCCCAGGGCGTAGTCCCAGAAGACCATGTCCCGGGCGGCCAGCTGCGCCTCCACCCGCACGTCCTTGTAGGGCCCGTGCACGGACCAGCCGGCGGAGGCCGTGCCGCGCCACTCGAACTTCGCCAGGTGGCCCAGCTCGCCCAGGTCCAGGTCGGCCTTGCCGTCCAGCTGCAGCCCGCCGTCCTGGGCGTAGTGGAGCGAGCCCTTGCCGGTGACGGAGGAACGCCCGGCGGCGACCTCGATGTTCGTCAGGTCGACCCGATCCGGCAGGACGTGGATCCCGCCCCGCGCCTGCCCCGACTTCACCTCCAGGACGGGCCTGCCCTCCCGCGGCGCGTCGTAGGCGTGGGAGGTGAGGGTGAAGTCGGCGAAGTCGAAGTCGGCGGCGCCGTCCAACTGGAGCGGCTTGCCGGTGCCGTTCATCAGCGCCTTCCCGGTGCCCACCAGGTTCACCCACGCGCCCTTCATCCCCACCACGTCCAGCACCCTGGCCAGGTCCGCGCGCTCCAGCGACGCGGTGGCGCGGATGGGGAAGGTGCCCTCCAGCTGCACGACGCCGTTCACGTGGGCGAAGCCCGCCCCGGCCGGCACCGCCAGGTCCAGCACGCGCAGCTCCTTGCCCTGCAGCGACAGCTTGGCGATGAAGCTGGGCGCGTCGATCTTCCCGATCTGCACGCCGGCGCCGGTGAGGTCGGCGGTGAGCGACGGCGACTCCGGGCGCCCGCTGACGTGCACCCGCGCCAGCACGTGGCCCTGCGGCTTCTCCGGCAGCGGCAGCGGCACCACCTTGGCCACGGTGCGCAGCGGGAGGAAGGCCTGCGCGTCGAGGAGGAGGTTGGGCTCGCAGAGCGTGTCCACCTTGCCGCCCACGCTCCAGGTGACGTCGTCCACCATGCCCTCGGCGGAGGCGATCTGCAGCTGCTGCGCCTCCGGGTCGAGCGACGCCTGCACCTGCGTCGGGCCGATCAGCAGGTCCGACTTGCCGGCCCCCTGCTTGAACACGCCGGAGCCGACCTTCACCTCCAGCTCCACCACGCCGCGGCGCAGGGTCCACTCCGCGTCCACCGCGGACAGCTCCACCCCGCGGCCGCCCGGCAGCACCACCTCCACGGTGGCGTCGTGCGCCCGCAGCCTGTCCAGCGTCACCTTCTCCAGCGCGTCCAGCGGACACGCCCGGGGCCCCTTGGGCCTGGGCTTGAGCTGGGTGAGATCCACGCGGATGCTCGGGTGCGCCAGGTGGACGAGGGCCAGCTCCGGCGGGCCGAAGAACAGGGGGGAGGCCCCCAGGCGAACTTCGGCGGACTCGGCGGTGAGCCGCGTGCCCGCCTGGCCGGGCACGGTCGCGGTGATGTCGTACAGCTTCATCCCCTGGGTGAGCGGGTCGATCTCGCAGCGGCGGATGGCCAACTCCGGCAGCTTCTTCCGCAGGATGTCGCACGCCTCGGCCGAAGCCCACCGCGTGCGAAGCACGACGAAGACCCCGACGACCAGCGCAGCGAATATCAGCCAGCGGAGCCACCGCCAGCGCCCCCTGGAGGCCCTCACGGCTACAGTTTACCGAGGCTCTCGAGGTACCGGTCGATCTCCGCGAGATCGAGCCGCCGCCCGGCAGCGGGCGGTTGCAGCCCCGGCCGGGGACCGGACGGGCGAGCGCTGCCGTTGGCCGCCGCGGGCGCGGGGGCGGGGGGCGCCTCGGCGATGTGCTTCTTCCCGATGGCGAGGTTGTCGCCGATCCGGTTCACCAGGTCCGCGTCGATGGTGTCCTTGCGCGCCAGGAACGCCTCGAAGAGCGCGTTGTCGCACAGGGTGTTGATGACGCGCGGCGACCCGCCGGACTGCTGGTGGACGGCGCCGATGGCGTCCTGGGCGAACGGCATCTTCGGGCAGCCGGCCAGCCGCAGCCTGTGCTTCACGTACGCCTCGGTGGAGTCCTCGGTGAACGGCTCCAGCTTGTAGCGGAGCGCCACCCGCTGGGCCAAGGGCGGGTCCAGCTTGAGGTTCCGCTCGATGTCCGGCAGCCCGAAGAAGACGAAGGAGAGCAGCTTGCGCTCGGGGACCTCCAGGTTCAGCAGGCCCCGGAACTCCTCCATGATCTCCCGGGTCTCCAGCATCTGGGCCTCGTCGATGAGGACCACCGCCTTCTTCCCGGACTCGTAGATCTGCAGCAGGCGCTGGTAGAGCTGGGAGAGCAGCGCCAGCTTCTCCTGCGCCGGGTTCTCCACCCCCAGCTGCAGCGCGATCCGCTTGAGCAGCCAGTTGGCGGTGATGCCGGAGTGGATGATCACCAGCAGCGCCGCCTCGTACTCGGCCTCCGGCAGCGAGTCGAGCATCCGCCGGGCCAGCGTGGTCTTCCCCGCGCCGATGTCGCCCACGAGGATGGACAGGCCCTTCATGTAGCTCACCGCGTGCATCAGCCGGGTGAGCGCCTGCGAGTGCTGGGTGGAGTTGTAATAGAAGCGCGACACCGGCGCGTTCGAGAACGGCTCCTGGGTCAGCTCGAAGAAGTCGAGGTAGGTCATCGCCCTGGCAACCCGCTAGACGTAGCCGACCTTCCGGGCCTTGCCGGGGTCGGTGGGCTTGGGAGAACCGGAGCCGGCCTGCGCGCTGGACCCGGAGGGCGTCTTCCCGTGGACGCCGTTGGCGCCGTTGGCGACGCCGTTCCTCCGCGGCGGGAGGGCGTCCTCCTCCGGCTTGGCGGAGCCCGACAGCCGGCTCACCGCGGCGGCCACGTCCCGGTACTTGGGCTCCGCCTTGGCGATCTTCTGGAACCAGAACAGCGCCTTGCCCGGCTTGCCCAGCGCCTCGTAGGCGGCGGCCAGGTCGTAGGCCAGCGCCTTGAAGGACTCGGAGGGCGGCTGCGCGTGCTCGGAGGAGAGTCCCTCCTTGAAGCGCTCCACGGCGTTGGCGTGGTCGCCCTTCATCCCGTAGAGCACGCCCGCCATCATCAGGCAGTCCACCTCCTTCTTCTTCCCCAGGCAGCCCTTCTGGGCCATCACCATCTCGCCGATGGCGTCGTCCAGCAGGCCCATCTCCTTGTACGCGATGCCGAGGTCGTAGTGGGTCTCCGCGTCCTCGGGCTTGACCACCTTCTCCAGGCCCTTCTTGAACTCGGAGAACACCTCGTCCACCGAGTACTGGAAGTCGTCGCCGCCCAGCGCGTCCTGGTTGCTCGACGAGCCGTCGGCGCCGCCCAGCTCGTCCGCCAGCTCCGCCGCCAGGTCGAACGCGTCCTTGGGGCCGGTCTGGTCGTCCGGCAACTGCACCGCCGGCATCTCGCTCTCGGTCCGGATGGCGCCGGTGGACAGGTCCGCCCCGCCCTGGCCCGCCTCCACCCGCGCCAAGAGCTCCGTGGCGCGCGCGTGGCCCGGGTAGGCCACCAGCACCGTCTCCAGGATCTCCCGCGCCTCGTCCCACAGCCCCTGGTCGACGAAGAAGGCCGCCTCGTCGCACTCCTCGGCGGCGGGCTCCTCCATCGTCGCCTGCTCCATCGGCGTCGGGAGCGGGGTGGGGGTGGAGTCGGGCTCGGGGAAGTCGGGCTCGGGGAGCGGCGTCAGCGCGGAGTCGGGCTCCGGCTCCAGCTCCATCAGCTCCGCCTCCGGCTCGGGCTCCGGCTCCGGCGCCCTGGCCTGGGCGCGCGTGGGCGGGCGCTGGGGCGCCGCCGGCTTGGGCGCCTCCTTCTGGGCCGTGGCCGCGCGGCCCGGCCGCTCCATGGGGAAGGCCTCGATGCGGGTGGGGCCCTCGATGGCCGCGCCGGACCGCTCCGCCGTCACCTGCTTGGCGGACGCCACGTCGAAAGGCGCCGCGCGCGGGTTGGTGAGCGTCTTGGGCTCCGGCCGGGGGACGCGGATGTTGGGCTGGGTGAGCTCCGGGTTCGCCCGGGCGCCCACCGGCTGCCGCTTGTAGTTCGGCTCCGTGTTGAGCGCCGGGGCCATCTGCGTCCTCGGCTCCTCGTCGACCTCCGGGCTGGACTGGGAGTCGTCCAGGGTGGCCGGCTCCTGAGGGGCGAGCTGGAAGGACGAGGTGATGGGCTCCTCCTCCTCCTCGCTCTCCAGCATCAGCTCCGCCGCGTCGTCCTGGGTGGAGATGGGCTCGTCGTCCAGCGCGGGCTGGTCGCCCGGACCGGTCTCGTCCGCCGGCATCAGGCCGTCGTCGTGGAGGACCTCCTCCTCCTCTCCGGCGGCGCCCGCGGCGCGGAGCGCCATGTCGTCGGAGGCGTGGGCCAGCGCGTCCTCCGGCGCGTCGGCGACGATGATCTCCTCCTCGTTGGAGTCGACCAGGATCGCCTCCTCGTCGCCGGGCGAGGCGGTGACCGGCACCGGCTGGGTGGCGTCGGTGCGCAGCACGGCGAGGAAGGCGGGGACCTCCGGGTGCCCCGGGTTCTGCTGGAGGATGGTGGCCAGGTACGGCTGGGCGCGCTGCACCTCGCGGCGGCGGGTGCACAGCCGGAGCACGTTCAGCAGCTGGTCCTGCGCCTGCGCCTGGTTATTGCTGCCCAGGTAGATGTGGTACGCCTTCTCGTGCGCGTCGAGGTTCTCCGGGTCGATCGCGAAGACCTTGCGCAGGTGCTCCAGCGCTTTGTCGTGGAGCCCGTACTTCACGTAGACGTCGGTCTCCGTCAGAAGCTTGGCCAGCTGGTCGCGCCCGCCGCCGCCGCCGCTCGGAGCCGGCGCCTGGCGCGCGGGCTGCGGCACCCCGCCCGGGCCGGCGGCCGGCGCGGCGGGCATGGTGGCGGACGGCGGCGCCGCGGCCAGCGAGCGCGGGGCGGGGCGCGGCGCCGGGGACGGCGTGGCGGCCCTGGGCACCGGCGTGGCGGTGGCGCGGGTGGGCGCGCGCGCGGCCGGCATGGGCGCGGGCGCGGGCGTGCGCGACGGGCGGCCCGAGCGCTGCGCCAGCTCCGGGTCGTTGGGGTCCAGCGCCCGGACCTTCTCCCAGGTCTTCTGCTCGTCCTGCGGCTGCCCCTTGTCCGAGTAGACCTTGGCCAGCTCCTTGTAGACGGAGATGGTCTTCGAGGTCTGGCCCAGCCCCTGGAACGCCTGCGCCAGCAGGGTGAGCGTCTCGATGTCCTTGGAGTCCGCCTTGAAGCAGATCTGCAGCTTGGCCAGCGCGCGCTTCTGGTCGCCCTTCTGCAGGAAGCCCTGCGCCAGGTCCTTGGCCAGCTGGAGGTTGTCCGGCTCCAGCGAGGAGATCCGCTCCGCGACGCGCATGTAGTCGTCGCTGCGGTTGTTCCGCTTCAGGTACTCGGCGGCGCGCTTGAACTCGTCCAGCGCCTCCTGCTGCATCGAGTCCCGCGCGTACAGCTCGGCCAGCTTGATCCGGGAGGCGACGTTGTCCGGATCCAGGTCCACCATCTTCTTCAGCGTGTCCAGCGACGCCTTGGTGTCGCCCTGCTTGTCGTGGTGGTTGGCGACGATCTGGTAGTACGCCATCGCCTCGCTCATCAGCCCCAGCTGCTGGTGCAGCTCCGCCAGCTTGAGGTTGACGTCGACGAGGTTGGGGTTGAGCTTGAGGACCTGCTTGTAGAGGGCGACCGCCTTGAGGAAGAAGCCGTCCTGCGAGTAGCTCTCCGCGACCTTGGTGAAGTAGTAGGCCGCCTGGATGTTGTCGTTCTTCTTCTGGTACAGCTCGCCCATCTTCTGCAGCACCCGCACGTCGCGCGGGTCGCCGTCGAGCACCTTCTGGTACTCCTTGATCGCCTTGTCGTAGGCCCCCTTCGCGACGAGCTTCGCGGCGGCTTCGATGATCTTGTTCTTGTCCATCGACCGTTGCGCCGGGCCCTTCGCCTCTTCCCAAATCCCCAAACCCGTGGAACTCCAGGGGGTTTTACCGCCTTCAAGACGGTCGGGGGGAGCTTGAGGTTAGTGGAGAGCCTCCGCGCCGGTCAAGGCAATGACCGGCTCTTCTCCGAGCAGGATCAAGGGTTTGACGGCTGGTGAGCGAGGGAGCGCTACGGGGTCTCCTCGATCGCCTTTTTGAGGCGGTGGCTGCCGGTCTCGGAGGCGAGCAGGCGCTCCACGAAGCGGGTGTCGTAGCTCCCCTCCACGAACGAGTCCTCGGCGAGCGCGGCGCGGTGGAAGGCGGTGTTGGTCTTGATGCCCTCGATGATGTACTCGGACAGCGCGCGCTGCATCCGCCGGATGGCGGTGGGCCGGTCCTCGGCGTAGGCGATCAGCTTGGCCAGCAGCGAGTCGTAGTTGGGGCGGACGACGTAGTTCTCGTAGGCGGCGGAGTCCACCCGCACGCCGTAGCCGCCGGGCGCGCTGTAGCCGGTGATCTTCCCGGGGGAGGGGGCGAAGGTGACCGGGTCCTCGGCGTTGATCCGGCACTCGATGGCGTGGCCGCGCATCTTCACGTCCTCCTGCTTCCAGCGCAGGGGCTGCCCGTCCGCCAGCTTGATCTGCTCGCGGACGATGTCGACGCCGGTCACCATCTCCGTCACCGGGTGCTCCACCTGGATCCTGGTGTTGACCTCGATGAAATAGAAGTCTCCGTCGCGGTCGAGCAGGAACTCCACCGTCCCCGCGTTCGCGTAACCCGCCGCGCGGGCAAGCTTCTTGGCGGCGTCGCCCATGGCCTCGCGGATCTCGGGGGTCAGGCCGGGCGAGGGCGATTCCTCGATCAGCTTCTGGTGGCGGCGCTGGAGGCTGCAGTCACGCTCCCCCAGGTGCACCACGCCGCCGTGCCGGTCGGCGAGGATCTGGATCTCGACGTGCCGCGGCTTCTCGATGTAGACGGCGCCATTACCAAAGGCCTTTTCCGCCTCGCCGCGGGCCACGTGGTATTCCTTGGCGAAGGAGACGTCGTTGTGCGCGATGCGCATGCCGCGACCACCGCCGCCGGCGACAGCCTTGATGATGACC
>DASRBA010000045.1:0-19458 GCA_035637895.1 Myxococcaceae bacterium | reverse complement strand
CCTCCGCCACCCGCTTGCCCAGCTCCACCATCTCCTCGTGGGCGTGCTGCTTCTCCGTGCCGTCGGGCAGCGCCAGCGCCACCTGCTTGGGGCCCGCCTCTCCCGCGCCGTCGTCCTTGCGCGTGCGGTAGCGGTCGAAGCGGTAGGCGCCCAGCACGAAGCCCTCCGCCACCGCCTTGATGCACTGTTCCAGATCGCGCAGCTCGCCCAGCACGAAGGCCGCGGACTTCGCCTTCAGCCGCTGCGCGGTGCGCGCCGCGCGGCCGGCCGCCAGCCGCATCACCTCCGGGGTGAAGCGCGCGCGCTGGCCCAGGCCCAGCAGCAGCACCCGCGCGGCGGCGATCTTCCGGTGGGTGTGGAAGACCAGCGACTGTTCGGCCTTGCCGCTGAAGCCCTCCTGCTGCGCCGCTTCGAGGAGGTGGCCGCCCAGCGCCGAGTCGGCCTCCTTGAGCGCGGGCGGGGCCGCGCGCGGGGCGAAGTCGTTCTCGAACAGCGGCAGGACGAGCAGGTCGGCGGCGGACTTCTGGGCGGCGCTGGCGGCGATGAAGCTGAAGTTCATAGGGGGCGGCGCATGCTAACGGACCGCGGTCAGCTCGCAAGCCGCTGGCCCTCTGGCGGCGCGGAAACGTTGCGCCGGGGGTCGCCCGGGGGTAGCTGACATGGACGCCCCGTGCCCGCGCTCCTCCTCCACCTCGCCGCCGTCGAAGAGCTGGCGGGCGCCCCGGACCTGCTCTCGCCGCCCCTGGCCCGCGCGCTGGGGGAGGACCTGGAGTACGCCCGGCTGGGCACCGCGCTTTTGGACCTGCCGCGCTTCGAGGGCGTCCGGGGCGGGCTGCAGCTGCTGCTCCCGGGGCGCGCGCCCACCGGGTTCGCGCACCTGTTCCACACCCGCGCGCCGGTGGCGATGGGCCTGAAGTTCGCGGAGCTGGTGGCCAACGGCGCGCTGGTGGGCCGCGAGCCCGGGTTGGCCTTCGCCTGCGGCTACTTCTGCCACCTCGCGCTGGACCGGGCGCTGGGGCCTGTGGCCACCCGGCTGGCGCAGCGGCACCGCGGCCCGCGCGAGTCGCTGGAGGAGGCGCGCCGCCGGGTGGAGTGGACGCAGGCGCTCTTCTACCTGGAGCACCGCCACGGCCGGCCGCTCCTGGGCGACGCGGAGATCCGCGAGCGCTTCCGCCTGGGCAAGCGGCGGCTGCCCACCGCGGGCGTGGGGCGCGGGCTGTACGAGCTGATCCGCCTGGGCGCGGAGGAGACGCTCCAGGCCGCCCCGGAGAAGCGGCAGGTGGACGCCTGGGTGCGCGGCGCGTTCCTCCACGGGCTGGTCCTCTCCACGCCGCTGGCGGGCGCGTCGAAGAACCTGATGACCCGGCTGTCGCGCCGCGAGCTCTTCCTCGGCGAGGACGTCGACGTCCCGGCGCTGATGAACGAGGCGCTGGGGTCGGCGCGGAAGGTGGTCGAACGGCTGCACGCCTTCATCTCGCGCGGGCTGTTCTCCCGGCGCGCGCGCGAACGTTTCCTGCTGGACTTCCCGGAGGGCGGACTCGAGCCGTGCGCCGCCTGATGCACGCACGCCCGGAGCATCCTTCCGGCCGAGCGCCCGTCCCCGGCAAAGAGCGCCCTATCCGGTGCTCCCCGCCGCTCCTAATGTACGGGGCGGCATGACCGACCTCCTCCTCATCGCCATCGGCCTCTTCGCCGGAGGGCTGGGCGCGATGCTGGGCATCGGCGGCGGCATCCTCCTCGTCCCCATCCTCGTGCTGGGCATGCGGGTGCCGATGGAGAGCGCGGTCTCGGCCAGCCTGTTGTGCGTGGTCGCCACCTCCTGCGGCGCGGCGGCCAACTACGTCGAGCACCGGCTGGCGGACGTCCGGCTGGCGCTGACGCTGGAGGTGGCCACCGTGTCCGGGGCCATCGCCGGCGGGTTTCTGGCGGCGTACGTCGAGCCGTCGCTGCTCGCCCTGGCCTTCGGTTTGTTCCTCCTCTACGTGGCGGTGCAGCTCTACCTGGGCCGGGCCGCGCGCGACGTGGAGGTCCCCGCGGGCGGCGAGGCGGTGGCGGTGAACGTGCCGCTGGGGATGGCCGGGTCGCTGGTGGCCGGCGGGCTCTCCGCGCTGCTGGGCGTGGGCGGCGGCCCCCTGAAGATCCCGCTGATGAACCTGGGGATGAAGGTGCCGTTCAAGATCGCCACCGCCACCTCCAACCTGATGATCGGCGTCACCGCGGCCGCCAGCGTGGCCGCCTACGCCATCCGCGGCCGGCTGGACCTGCAGGCCGGGGCGCCGCTGGTGGTGGGGGTGCTGGCCGGCTCCGTCGCCGGCTCCATGCTGATGCCGCGCGTCCCCACCGCGTGGCTCAAGCGGGTCTTCTCGGTGTTCGTGCTGGTGCTGGGGGCGCAGATGCTGTGGAAGGGAGGGACCGCGCTGTGGCCCAGGAGATGAATCACCCGCCGCAGGTCGCCGCGCCCGCCGCGGTGGCGGCCGCCCCTCCGGCGCCGGCGCTGCCCACCACCCGCGCGATGGACGGGGAGCGCGCCATCGCGCTGGTGCTGCGCGCGGGGGCGATCCTGTCCGGGGTGTGCTTCCTCGCCTCCATCCTGCTCGAGGGCATCCCCGACGCGCCGCTGGTGCGCGACGCGGAGCTCCTCCGCGCCACCGGCGCCACGCTCCTGGTGGTCACCCCGGTGGCCCGGCTGCTGGTGGCCGGCGTGGCGCTCGGGCGCCGCGGCGAGTACCGCTACGCCACCTTCGCCGCGGTCATCCTGGTGCTGCTGATGGCCGCCGCCGGCCTCGGCTTCACCCACTGAGGGCCCGGGGCCCCGGGAGTCACGGCAGCAGGTGCTGGAGCGCCGCCGCCAGCTTCCCCGGCGCGGAGAGCTGCGGCGTGTGCGAGGTGTCCAGCGTCACCGCCCCCGCCAGCGTCACCGCGTCCGCCATCCGGTGCTGCAGCTCCGGGGTGATGGTCTGGTCCCCTTCGGTGAAGACGTACGCCTTGGGGACGGCGCCGAAGCGCTCCGCGGACAGATGCACCGGGGTGGCCATGGGGAGCAGCGGCTCGTCGTGGTAGCGGTCCCGGAGCACCTTCGCCTCCTCGGGCGTGCAGTCGCCGCAGAGGATGGGCTGCAGCGCGTCCCGGGCGAGCGACACCCGGCCGGTCTCCTGGTCGATCTCCGCCGCCCCGAGGATCTGCGAGCCGGTGTCGGAGAACGCCAGGTCCACCAGATTCTGCCCGTCCGAGGGCAGGTACGCGGCCAGGTAGATGAGGCGCTGCACCTTCTCCGGGGAGCGCTCGGCGTACTGGGAGATCACCATCCCGCCCATGCTGTGGCCCACCAGGACCGCGGGCAGCGGCTCCGCGTCCACCGCCTGGCCCACCCGGTCCACGTACGCGTCCAGCGTGGCGCCCTCCATGGAGCTCGTCCCCGGGTCGTGGCAGGGGAGGTTCACCACCGTGACGAGCTCGCCGGCCTGCCGGAGCTGGGAGGCGACCGCGTCCCACGCCCAGCCGCCCATGAAGGCCCCGTGGACGAGGACGACGTGCCGGGAGGGAGCGCATCTGGCCAGCGCCGCGGCGGCCGCCAGCGCGCCGAGCGAGCCGGGGCGCCAGCCCCCGGTGGAAAGGTGAGGGTTCGCGCCTGCGACGCTGATGCGATTCATGGGTGTCTCCCGGCTGGAAGGGTGGAGCGGGTTGCCGCCACGGGTTGCCGCCAAAGGTGGAGACGGACCCCGGCGCACGCAACGTGCGCCCGCGCGTGGTGCGGGCGCACTGCGGATGTTCAATCGACGGCCGCCGCCTCCAGGCTCAGTCCCCGACCCAGGGGGCGCTGATGCGGCGGCCTTCGGCCGCTACCGCTCGGGGCGTCAGCGGATCAGCCGCTGCACCGCGCCGGTCACCTGCGACGGGGCGGAGAGGAACGGCGAGTGGCTGGTGTCCAGCGTCTCGGACCCGGCGAGCGTCACCTTGGCGGCCATCGTCTGCTGCAGCCCGTAGGAGACCGCGTGGTCGCCGGTGGTGAAGACGTACGCCTTGGGGACGGAGCCCCAGGCGGCGTCGCTCAGCTGCACCGGAGTGCCGATGGGCGCCAGCGGCTCGTCCCGGTAGTTGGACTGGATGGAGGTCATCTCCGCCGCGGTGCAGTCCGCGCAGAAGACGTCCTGCAGCTTGTCCTGTGGGATGGCCCCGGTGCCGTGCTCCGCGTCCACCACCAGCGCCGGCCCGAGGTGCGAGTCGGCGTCCGTGTACGCCAGGTCCTGGAGGGACTGCCCGTTCGCCGGCAGGTACGCGGCCAGGTAGACGAGGAGCTTCACCTTCGCCGGGGCGCGCTCGGCGTACTGGGAGATCACCATCCCGGCCATGCTGTGCCCCACCAGCACCACCGGCTGACCCTCCGCGTCCACCGCCTCGCCCACCTTGTTCACGTAGGCGTCCAGGGTGGCGCCGCTCACCGGGGTCTGGTCCTGGCCGTGGGTGGGCAACTCCACCACGGACACCTTCTGGCCCTGCTGGCGGAGCTGGTCCGCGACCGGCTCCAGCGCCCAGGCCCCCATCCACGCCCCGTGCACCAGCACCACGCGCTCGGGAGGCGTGCAGCCGGCGAACGCCCCCAGCGCCGCCAGCACCACCCACTTTCGTGTCACCATCCGGTTCATCGTCGACATCGCGGCTCCTCCTTGCTTCGAGTGATGGCGAAGGAGTGCCGCCCGGCGGCGCCGGATACCAATCACTCGGGGCCATACGTCCATGCCGAAGGGGAATGAAGCCAAGGTGGAGCTGGGGTTGCTCAAGGTCTTCGACGCGCTGGTGGCGGAGGGGAGCGTCACCCGCGCCGGCCGGAGGTTGCGGCTCTCCCAGCCCGCGGTGAGCAAGGCGCTCAACCGGCTCCGGCGGTCGTTCTCCGACCCCCTCTTCGTCCGCACCGGGCAGGGGCTGGTGCCCACCGAGAGGGCCCGCTCCCTCCAGGTGCCGGTGAAGCGGCTTCTGGCGGACGCCGAGTCCCTCTGGTCGGCGAAGGAGGGGTACGACCCGTCGCGCGACACGGGCTGCTTCTTCATGGCCTGCAGCGACGCGGAGACGATGATGCTCCCGCTGGTGCACCAGGCGCTGGTCAAGGAGGCGCCGCGCGCCACCCTGGCGGTCCGGCCGCTCCCTTTGGACACGGTGAAGGCGCTGGAGTCCTTCGCCCTGGACGCCTGCATCCGCCCGGACATCGCCCCGGTGCAGGCGGTGCGCCGCCGCATGCTCTACAAGAAGCGCTTCCGCTGCATGCTGCGAAAGGGCCACCCGGCGCTCGCCGGCGGCGCGCTCAGCCTGGACGCCTACGCGGCCGCCTCCCACGTCTTCGTCTCCATCGGCGAGCCGGGCGGGCGCAGCGTGGTGACCGAGGCGCTGGCGGCGCGGCGGGTGGAGCGCCACATCGCCGTCACCGTGCCCAGCTTCTTCGAGGCCGCGGTGCTGGTGAGCCAGACGGACCTGGTGTGCACCGCCCCCAGCAGCTTCGCGGAGGCCACCGCCCGGGTGCTCCCGCTCCAGCTGGAGCCGCCCCCCATCGAGATCCCGGAGATCGAGATCTGTCTGCTATGGCACGAAGCCCGCGATGCCGAGCCAAGACAGCGCTGGTTGCGGGAGGTGCTCCTGCGCGCCTCTCGGGACGTCTTGCGGTGAGGGCGTCTGAAAACGTTTCCATCACCCCTGCTCACCGTTCCCCACACATGAATTGCGGGGAATTGGGCAGCTTCGTGACGGGTCCATGGGGTCGGGGGCACCCTTCCGGCTCGATCATGATTACAATGGTGTCCCCGAGGGATTTTAGAGCCGCGACAACTGGAATGACCACCTCCCCCGACATGCCTCTGGTCCTGTACGTCGAGGACGAAGAGGACAACTTCGTCATCGCTCAGCTGCGCCTCCGCGGCCGCTTCCGGGTGCTCCGGGCGGCCACCGACGAAGAGGCGTGTGACATGGTGCGTCGTCACGGTCCCGAGCTGCGGGCCGTGCTGATGGACCTGCAGCTGCGGGGCGCGGAGCTGGACGGGAACCAGCTGGTGAAGCTCTTCAGGGGTCAGCCGCTGCTGCTGAACCGGCCGCTGCCGGCGTTCGCCCGGAACCTGCCCCGGCTGAACGCCCCGGTGTTCGTGGTCACCGCCTACGGGGCCACGCTGCCGGCGGACGTGGAGGTCCCGCAGGCGGTGTCCTTCTTCTCCAAGCCCATCGACTACGCGCACCTGATCAAGGTGCTGCAGTCGCTGCCGTCGCTCGCCGCCCCTCAGGCGCTCGCCGGCTACTGAGCGCTCACCGCGGAGACGGCGGCGGGCCGTTGTCGGTGCGGATCTGCGCCTCGATCCGCCTCAGCGCCTCGTAGAGCGGGAGCTTCCGCTGGTCCTTGTAGAAGTAGAGGTCCTCCAGCCGGGCCTTGTAGAGCTCCGGGGTGAAGACGAAGCGGAGCTGGCCCTGCTGGCGGAGCGCCTCCAGCGCGTCCGGCCCGACCTGCTTGCCCCGCCCCTTCTCGGCGTACGCCGCGCCGATGAGGAAGCCGCGCAGCAGCGCCAGCTTCTCCTTCTCGCCCAGCGCCGCCCAGTCGCTCCCGTTGGTGGCCAGCAAGGGCGGCGGCTCTTGCGCCGCCCGCGCCCTCCCCAGGCCGAACGCTCCTGCCGCGACGGCGACGGCCGCCGCCGCGCCCACCGCATTCCGTATGCCCATGCGCGCCTACGCCTTCTTCTTCACCGAGACCTGGGCGGCCTTGGCCGCCTTGGAGATGACCAGGTTGTTCCACATGCCGTTCTGGCCGTGGGACGGCACCCCGCACCAGAGGAGGAAGCGGCCCTGCTTGTCGGCGGTGAAGTCGAAGGTGTCCGTCTCCCCCGGCACCAGGCCCTGCACCAGCTTGATGGTCAGCGCGGCGGGGAAGGCCGGCTCCCCGCCGGACAGCTTGGGCTTCTTCTTCGGGTCGATGATCACCAGGCTGTGCGGCAGCGCCCCGAACCCGCCGTTGCTGAACTCCACCTTCACCGTCCACCCGAACGGGACGGTGATCGTCATGTCCCCGTTGCCGTAGCCGTTGAAGTTCATCGTCCCGTTCACGTGGTTCATCGAGCCGACGATCTTCAACGTCACCACCTTCTGCTCCGCGTCCTGGGTCATCCAGTCCGGCTGGATAACCTCGGCCAGCGCGAAGGCGGCGAGCGCGGCGAGGGCGGCGCTCACTTCGACGGGGCCGCCTTCTTCGGTAGGCCGAACACGAACACCGAGTCGCCGTGCGCGAAGCGGAGCTGGAAGTTGCCGCCCGCGGCCACGGCGATGAACTGCTCGCCGTCCAGCTCGTACGACATGGGGGCGGCGTTCACCCCCGCGCCGCACTGGAAGCTCCACAGCTGCTTCCCGGTCTTGGCGTCGTAGGCGTAGAAGTTCCCGGTCCCGTCGCCGCCGGAGAACACCAGCCCGCCGGCGGTGGCGAGCGCGCCGCCGATCAGCGGGTCCGGCAGCTTGTTCTGCCAGCGGATCTTCCCGGTGTTGACGTCGATGGCGGTGAACGTCCCCCACTGCGCCTCGCCCGGGATGGCGACGAACGCCGAGCCCAGCCAGAGCTTGCCCTTCTCGAAGCCCTTGCTGTGGGTGATGTAGTTCATGGGCTGGTGCAGGCCGGAGACGTAGACCATCTGGGTGTCCGGGCTGTACGCCAGGGGCGACCACTCCGTGCCGCCGTTGGCGCCGGGGAGCATCCGCGCGCCCTTGTCCGTGGGCAGCGCGAACATGTTCTCCTGCGGCACGAACGCCTCGGACTTGCGGAGCAGCTTCCCGGTGGCGCGGTCGTGCACGTAGAACCAGCCGGTCTTCCCGGCGTGGCCCACCGCCTTCACCATCGCCTTGCCGTCCGGGCCCACCGCGTCGAACAGCACCGCCGGGCTCACCGCGTCCAGGTCCCAGACGTCGTGCGGGATGTACTGGTAGTGCCACTTGTACTTCCCGGTCTGCACGTCCAGGGCGACCATGGAGTTGGTGTAGAGGTTGTCGCCGGGGCGGACGCTGCCGTCGAGGTCCGGCGAGGCGTTGCCCACCAGGACGAAGATCGTCTCCGTCTCCGGGTCGATGGCCGGCGTCATCCACATCGACCCGCCGCCGCGCTTCCAGGCGTCCTTGTACTTGGCGGCGCCCTTCTTCTCCTTGGCGATGTCCCGGTGCAGCTCGTTCCCCTCGGGCGTGGCGGGCGCCCAGTCGCCCTCCCAGCCCTTGTCCGGGATGGTGTAGAAGCGCCACTTCTGCTTGCCGGTCTGGGCGTCGTACGCGTCGACGAACCCGCGGATGCCGTACTCCGCGCCCGAGGTCCCCACGATCACCATCCCCTGGTAGAAGACGGGGGCCATGGTGAAGCCGTAGCCGGCGGAGGGGTCCGCGGCGAGCGTGTTCCACACCACCTTGCCCGTCTTCTGGTCCAGCGCCACCAGCCGCGCGTCCAGCGTGGCCATGAACACCTTGCCGTCCGCCACCGCCACGCCGCGGTTGTTGGGGCCGCAGCAGAAGACCTGCGTGCCGGTGAGCTTGTGCTCGTAGCGCCAGAGCTGCTTGCCGGTCCGCGCGTCCACCGCCATCGCGTGGTCGAACGGCGTGGTCACGTACATCACCCCGTCCACCACCACCGGCGTCGTCTGGAAGGAGCCGATGGGCCCGCCCGTCTGATACACCCACCGCGGGACCAATGACCCGACGGTGGTGGTGTTGATCTGCGTCGAGGTGGTGTATCGCCGGTTGCTGTAGTCCTTGCCGTAGGTGAGCCAGTTCTTCGCGTCACCAGCCGCCTTCAGCAGCATGTCGGACGTCACCGCCGGTGCGGGCGCTTCCGGCGCGGCGGTCGGCGCCGCCTTGGGCGTCTCCTGGGCGCCTGCCAGCCCCGCGAGGAATAGACTCAGCGTACATCCGGCCGCTTGGATCGTTCGATAGTGCATTTCGGGAAATCCCCTCCATCGGGGCGCGCAGCATGGAGCGGGAGTGACCCGGCTCGCAAGTCCATGATCGGATGGGTCAAAACCGACGCAGGGTGATTCACCTGGGGTCGTCATCCGGAGGAGAAGGGCCTAGACTGTTGGTTCCCATACATTTCGTATGGGGCTCGCATGGCCCCCCAGACCATTCTGATCGTCGACGACAGTTCCAGTGTCAGAAGTGTTTTACGAGTATACTTGATGGGGTTGAAGGTGGAGGTGCTGGACGCCGACACTGGGGAGCGGGCCCTGCGGCTGGCGCGGCTGGTCCCACTTTCCCTGATGATCGCGGACATCCAGATGCCCGGAATGGACGGGCTGACCCTCGTTGACCGGATTCGCCACGATTCCAGGGCCAAGGTCGCCGCGCTGCCGGTCATCCTGCTGACGTCCGACCGCTCCGGGACGGCGCGGGCGAGAATGCAGGAGGTGGGCGCCAGCGACCTCCTCTACAAGCCGGTCTCGCCGGAGGCGCTGCTGTCGGTCGCCTCCCGGTTCCTGGAGAAGGCCGCCCCGTGAGCCTGCCGCACCTCCTCCTGGTGGACGACAGCGAGGCCATCCTCGCCTTCGAGCGCGCCGCGCTGGCGTCGCACTACGCGGTCTCCACCGCGATGACGGGGGCGGAGGCGCTGGAGAAGGTGCGCCAGGTGCGGCCGGCGGCGGTGCTCCTGGACCTGTCGATGCCGGAGATGGACGGGGACGAGGTGCTCCGCCGGATGAAGCTGGACCCGGAGCTGGAGTCCATCCCGATCATCGTCGTCTCCTCGGAGCGGCACCGGGAGAAGGACTGCCTCAACGCCGGGGCGGACGCGTTCCTCGCCAAGCCCATCCGCGCGGCGGAGCTGGCGCAGCTGGTGGGGGAGGTGCTCTCCCGCACCCGCGAGCGCGCGCGCGAGGGCGCCCTGCGGGTGCTGTTCGTCTCCGTGGGCGGCTTCCGGTTCGGCCTGCCTTTGGAGTCGGTGGACAGCGCGGTGCAGCTCCCGCTCACCCAGCCTTTGCCCGCCGGCCCGTCGTACCTGTCCGAGTTCGTGGTGATCTACGGCGAGCCTTTGTGCGTGATGGACCTGGCGGCGCGGCTGGGGGTGGAGCACGGCGTGCCGCGGCTGGAGCAGAAGCTGGTGGTGATCCGCAACGAGGATCGAAAGCTGGCCCTCAAGGTGGACCGGGTGGAGGACCCGGAGGAGCTGTCGCGCGACGCGGTGGTGCCGAAGGCGAACCTGGGCGGCGCCGCGGAGGGCCCCCTCAAGGACCTGCTGGTGGCCATGGTGCACGGCTCGCGCGGGGCGCTGCCGGTGCTGGACCCGCGGGCGCTGCTGCAGGGCTCGCTCTGGCGGCAGCTCCCGGAGCTCCTGGAGCTGAAGGCGCGGTCGAAGACGCCATGATCGACCCGGGCCTCGAGGACTACCTGGTGGAGCAGCTGGCGGCGTTCGCCTCGGCGCAGATCGGCTTCGCGGAGACGGCCATCCGCCCGGACGCCATCCGCAAGGTGCTGCGGGAGGAGCTGCGCCTGGGTGGCGGGACGCTGGACGGGTTGGTCCGGAAGCTCCTGGAGCAGGACGCGCGGGTCCTGGGCGCGCTGTGGTCCGCGGTGCTGGTGGGGGAGACGTACTTCTTCCGGCAGGTGGAGCACTTCGAGTGGCTCGCCTCGATCATCCCGGCCCTGGCGCTCGAGGTGGAGGGGCCCATCCGGGCGTGGAGCGCGGGGTGCTCCACCGGGGAGGAGGCGTACTCCATCGCCGCCTGCTTCCTGGCGGCCCTGCACCCCGCCCGGGCGGAGGTGTTGGGGACGGACATCTCGCCCGCCAGCCTCCAGACCGCCCGCGCGGGGACGTACTCGCGCTGGTCGTCGCGCCAGTCCTCGCCGCCGCTCTTTCCGGTGCACCAGATGGTGGGGCCGGACCGGCTCCAGGTGCTGCCGGAGGTCCAGGCCCTCACCCGCTTCGTGGAGCACAACCTGCTGGAGCCGGCGCGGCCCGCCCTGGGCGAGCTCCACGTCATCTTCTGCCGCAACGTGCTGGCGTACTTCTCCCCGCCGGCGGCGCGCATCGCCGTGGGGCACCTGGCGGACGCGCTGGCGCCGGGGGGGTACGCGTTCTTCGGGGCGATGGACGTGGAGCGGGCGCCGCCGGGGCTGGAGGAGCTCCCGTCGCGGGGGCAGCAAGTCTTCCGCAAGCCGAAGCGGGCGCGAGGGGCGGGGGCGAACGGACCCGCGAGCGCCGGTGCGCCCGCGAACGCGGACGGGCCGGCGCCCGGTGCGCCCGGCCGGGCTCACGCGCCCGCGCCCGTGCCCCCGCCGGGGTCGGGCACCCCCGCGGACGTCGAGCTCCACATGCGCGCGCTGGGCCAGATCGAGCGCGGCCACCGCATCCAGGCGGAACAAGATCTCCTGGAGCTCCGCCGCCGCGCGCCCGGCTACCTCCCCGGCCTCCTCGAGCTCTCCCTGATGCACCTGCGCAACGGCCGCCGGGGGCCGGCGGAGGAACTGATGCGGGAGATCCTCCACCGCGCCGGGGGCCGTCCGGACGACGAGCCGTGCCCGGGGCCGGAGCCGCTCCCGGTGAGCTACTACCGCACCGCCGCGCGCGCCCTGCTCTCGGGGCCGGGAGGTGACCCCTGAGCTCCCGCAAGCCCAAGGCCCGCCCGGCGCTCACCAAGGACGAGCGCGAGATCCTCGAGATCCGCCGCGATCGCCTGCGCCACAAGCCCGAGGCGGCGGCCGACGAGGAGGCGACCTTCTGGGTGGCCGAGTTCCCGGTGGGCGACGACCGCTACGCCGTCCCCCTCCACCGCCTGCGCGGCTCCGTGCCGCTGCGCCTGGTGACCCCGGTGCCGCTCTCCCCGCCCCACGTGGTGGGCATCCTCCGCTTCCAGGGCCAGGTGATCGCCGCGCTCAGCCTGGCCGCGCTCCTGGGCGGGCGCGGGTGGCGGCAGGACCCCGCGGTGCTGCTGGTGGTGGAGGGCCCGACCGGGGACCTGCTCGCCCTGGACTGCGAGCAGGTGCCGCAGCCGCTGGCGGTCCCGCTGCGCGCGGTGGAGGAGGCGCGCGGGCGCAGCGACGCCGCCATCTCGACGGTCGGCCTCCCCGGCGCGCGGCAGGTGGGCCTGATCGACCTGGACCGGCTGCTCGCCAAGGTCTCCGGGGTGCGCGGTGGCTGACCCGGTCATCCAGGAGATCGTCAAGGGCTTCGTCACCGAGGCCCAGGAGCTCACCCAGCGGATCACCCGCGCGGTGCTGCGGCTGGAGCGGCCCGGCAGCGGCGCCGCCACCGCCGCCGCCTACGACGACCTCTGCCGCGCCCTCCACACCCTCAAGGGCAGCGCGGGCACGCTGGGCTTCACCGACCTCGCGGACGCCGGGCACAAGATGGAGGACGCGGTGACCGTCCGCCGCGCCAACCTGGAGCCGCTCGCCGCGGACCTGGCGGACGCCATCTTCCAGACGCTGGACGCGTTCAACCTCCGCGCCGAGGCGTACGCGCAGGAGAAGACCGACGCCCTGCCCGACCTCGCCGGGCCGCTGGTGCGGCTGCAGGCCGCGCTGGCCGGGCTGCCCGCGCCCAAGGTGGACGAGCAGGCCGCCGCGAAGGAGAAGGAGGCCGCCGCCGACGCGGGCGAGTGGCGCGTGGGCCAGGCGGCGGTGCGGCAGGTGATCCGCGAGGTGGAGCGGCTGCGCGAGCTGCAGCTCCGCCTGGGCGAGCGCCAGCGCGACCTCGAGCGCGGCCTTTCCATCCTCGCCCGGCTGGGGATGCTGGCGGAGACCGCGGAGGCGCGCGCGGTGCTGATGTCCGTGGCCCGGTCGCTGGCGGACGACACCGACGAGGCGGGCGCCGTCGTGGAGGCGCTGGAGGAGGGGGTCCGCGAGATCACCACCATGCCGGTGCGCACCGTGCTGGAGCCGCTCCACCGCGCGGTGCGCGACCTCTCCCGCCAGCTGGGCAAGGAGGCGCGGCTGTCGGTGGTGGGCGCGGAGCTGTCGCTCGACCGCCGGATGCTGGAGGCGCTGCGCGGGCCGCTCGTCCACCTGGTGCGCAACGCGGTGGACCACGGCGTCGAGTCGCCCGAGGTGCGCGAGGCGGCCGGCAAGCACCGCGAGGGCTCGGTGGTGGTCCGCCTGGAGCAGGTGGGCAACCTGGCCTTCATCGAGGTCTCCGACGACGGGCGCGGCCTGGACGAATCCCGCATCGCCGAGGTGGCGGAGGCGCGGGGCGTCATCGGCGCCGGCGAGGCGCGGAGCATGACCCAGCACCAGATCCACCAGCTGGTGTTCCGGCCCCACTTCTCCACCCGCCAGGAGGTGACCGAGACCTCCGGCCGCGGCGTGGGCCTGGACGTGGTCCAGAGCGAGGTGAACGCCCTGGGCGGCCGGGTGGAGGTGCACAGCACGCCCAGCCAGGGCACCCGCTTCACCCTCACCGTGCCCATGGACCTGGGCTCCTCCCCGGTGCTGATCGTCCGCGCCGGGGAGCACGCGCTGGGCCTGCCCACCATGGCGGTGGAGCAGGTCCGCTCGGCCCGGCCGGGCGATCTGCGCATCGGCCGCGCCGGGATGAGCCTGGTGCTCAACGAGCAGCTGCTGCCGCTTCTGGACCTGGGCTCGCTCCTGGGCATCCGCCAGCCGACCGCGCCCGGCGCCGGCACGCCCATCGCGGTGGTGCAGGCGCAGGGCCGGCGGGTGGGGGTGGCGGTGGACGAGGTGCTGGGCGACCGGGACCTGGTCATCCGCCCGCTCCCGCGCGAGCTGCGCTCCCTGGACGCCTACCAGGGCGAGGCGATCTACGTCCGCGGGGAGCTGATCCTGGTGCTGCGGCCGGACTGGCTCACCCAGGGCGGCACCGAGCGCGCCCGCGGCGCGGCGGTGCAGGCCCGGCGCGCGCTGGTGGTGGACGACTCGCTCACCGCCCGCGCCATGCACCGCAGCATGCTGGAGGCGCACGGCTTCACCGTCCACACCGCCGGCAACGGCGGCCAGGCGCTGGAGCAGCTCCGCCACTCCGCCTACGACGTGATGATCGTCGACATCGGCATGGAGGGGATGGACGGCTACCAGCTCACCCGCGCGGTGCGGACCGCGCCCGACACCCGCGCCATGCCGGTGGTGCTGGTCTCCGCGCAGGACGGGGCCGAGGACCGGCAGCTGGGGCTGCAGGCCGGCGCGGACGGCTTCCTCTCCAAGAAGGAGTGCGCCGCCGGGCGGCTGCTCCAGGAAGTGCAGGCCGTCATCGGCCGGCGGCGGGGGCTCTCGTGAGCGGGCGGGTGCGCGTGCTGGTGGCGGACGACTCGCGGACGGTGCAGGACGCGCTGCTCCGGCTGCTCTCGCGCGACGGCCGCATCGAGGTGGTGGGCGCGGCGGCGGACGGCGTGGAGGCGGTGGAGCTGGCCACGTCCCTCCGCCCGGACGTCATCACCATGGACGTGCGGATGCCGCGGCTGGACGGGCTGGCCGCCACCGCCGCCATCATGGCGGAGGCGCCCTCGCGCATCCTGGTGGTGGCCTCCGTCTCCGAGGACCAGCAGGCGCTGTGCTTCCGCGCCATGAACGCCGGCGCGCTGGAGGTCATCCCCAAGCCGCTCAGCGCGTCGCCCGACGAGCTGCGGACCTGGGTGGCCAAGCTGGCGGACTCCATCTGCCTGATGTCCGAGGTGCCGGTGGTGACCAGGCGCCGCTCCCACGCGCTGAGGGCGCTCCCCCGCCGGGCGCAGGGGCGGGTGGACGCGCTGGGGCTGGTGGCGTCCACCGGCGGGCCGCCCGCCCTGGCGGAGATCCTGGGCGCGCTCCCCGCCGAGCTGCCGGTGCCCATCTTCGTCGCCCAGCACATCGCCTCCGGCTTCTCGCAGGGCCTGCGCCGCTGGCTGTCGGAGATCACGCCCCTCAAGGTGGAGCTGGTGCGCGGGCCGGTGCCCGCCCGGCCCGGCACGGTGTACCTGGCGCAGGACGGGGTGGACCTCCTCGTCGACGCCGAGGGGCTGGTGGCCACCCACCCGCCGCAGGGGCCGCACCGGCCCAACGGCACCCGGCTGCTCACCTCGCTGGCCCGCGCCTACGGGGCGCGCGGCGGCGGCATCGTCCTCACCGGGATGGGGGACGACGGGGCGCAGGGGCTCCTGGAGATCCGCCGCGCGGGGGGCGCCGCCTTCGCGCAGGACGAGGCCACCTGCGTGGTGTTCGGGATGCCCCAGGCGGCGCAGAAGCTGGGGGCGGCGGAGTCCATGCTCCCGCTGCCCGCCATCCCGGCCGTCATCGTCGAGCTGTGCTCCGCGGACGCCGTGCTCCGGCGCGCGTCCGCGTTCGCCCAGAAGAAGGAGAGCGTATGAGCCAGGAGGGGATTCGCCGGGCGCTGTGGCTCGGCCTGTGCGCGGCGACGGCGGCCGCGTCCGCCGAGCAGGGGGTGACCGAGAAGTCCGTCCGCGTCGGGGAGCGCTCCGCGTTCTCCGGCCCTTCGGCGGGCCTGGGGATCGAGCTGTGGCGCGGCGCGCAGGCCGCGTTCCTCGCCGCCAACGACGCCGGCGGCGTGCACGGCCGGCGCATCGAGTACGTGGTGGCGGACGACGGCTACGACGCCGAGCAGGCCGCGCCCGCCGCGATCAGGCTTCTCCAGGGGAACGGAGTCTTCGTCCTCTTCGGCGGGGTGGGAACGCCCACCATCCTCAAGGTGCTGCCGGTGGTGCTGCGCCGGCACGCCTCCGACGGGCTGATCCAGTTCGCCAACTTCACCGGGGCCCAGCCGCAGCGCGAGCCGCCCTACGACAAGGTGGTGCTCAACATCCGCGCCTCCTACCGGCAGGAGACTCGCGCCATGGTGGACGCCTTCGTCGCCATGGGCCGCAAGCGGATCGGCATCTTCGTCCAGGACGACGCCTACGGCGCCTCCGGGCGGGACGGCGTGCGGCGCGCGCTGGCCGGGCACTCGCTGCAGATCGCCGCCGACACCAGCTACCCGCGCCTGCAGACCTACGAGACGCGCACCGCGATGCAGGTGAAGCTCCTCCGCGACGCCGGCGTGGACGCCGTCATCGCGGTGGGCTCCTACCAGCCGTGCGCGGCGCTGGTGCGCGACGCCCGCAACTCCGGCTGGGACGTCCCCATCCACAACCTCTCCTTCGTGGGCGCGGACCAGATGCTGGACCAGCTCCGGCGCGAGCCCAACGCCGCCCGGCTGGTGAAGAACCTGCTGGTGACCCAGGTGGTGCCGCCCATCTCGGACACCTCGCTGCCGCTGGTGCGGGACTACCGCGCGGCGATGGACCGCTACGACCCGGTGGTGCCCAGGGGCGTGGGCGACCAGTCGTACCGGCCGGCCACGCGCTACAGCTTCGGCTCGCTGGAGGGCTTCCTCAACGCGCGCGCGCTGCTCGCGGTGCTGAACAAGGCCGGCCCGAACCTCACCCGCAAGGGCTTCCTCGCCGCCGCGGAGTCCATGGGCAAGTTCGACCTGGGGGTGGGCGCGCCCGCCGAGCTGAGCGCCACCCGCCACCAGGCGCTGGACAAGGTCTGGTTCACCTACGCGACGATGGGAGGCTGGCAGGGGGTGGAGAACCCGGCCGGGGTCATCCAATGAGGAGACGCTTCATCGGGCTGTTGCCCAAGCTGCTGGCGATGATGGCGGTGGCCATCATCCTGGTCGCCTCCGCCATGACCTGGCAGGCGGCGCAGGTCATGGGCCAGCAGATGAGCCTGGCCTTCGAGTCCAAGGGCAAGGCCATCGCCCTGTCCCTGGCGGCGGCCCAGGAGGGGCGGGCGGAGGCCAGCCTCACCCTCACCCAGAGCCTGGTGGACTCCAACAAGACGCTGGACGGCGTGGCGTACATCTACCTGGAGGACGCGGAGGGGGCGGTGGAGGTGCACACCTTCTCGCCCGCCTTCCCGCCCTCGCTGCACGGCCGGAACAAGGTGGAGCTGGGCGAGCTCACCGGGAAGGAGCGGGTGAAGTACGACCGCGAGGCGGAGCTGGTGCTGGAGCTGCCGGACGGGAGCCGGCGCGAGCTGTCCGCCACCGACATCGCCGCCCCCATCTCCGGCGGCGCGCTGGGCGTGGTGCACGTGGGGATGGACCGGGGGCTGATCGACGCGCAGGTGGGGACGCTGCGGGCCCGGATGCTCTGGCTGGGCCTGGGAGCGGCGCTGGTGGGCATCGCCGCGGCGCTGTTCCTGGTGCTGGTGGTGGTGGTGCGGCCGGTGCGCGAGCTGACCCGGGTGACGTCGGACATCGTCTCCAAGGGCGACCTCACCCAGACCATCCAGATCACCTCCAGCGACGAGATCGGCCAACTGGCGGCGACCTTCACCAAGATGGTGGAGAAGCTGCGGCAGATCCCGCTCGCGCTCTCCGAGTCGATCGCCATCCTCGCCGGGGCGGTGACCAACCTGAACAGCTCCACCACCGAGCAGGGGCAGACGCTCAACCGCCAGGCGACCGCGCTGCAGGAGACGCAGGTCACCGCCCAGGAGATCAAGCAGACCTCGCTGGTGGCGGCGCAGAAGGCGGACGCGGTGCTCCAGGTGGCGGAGCGGGCGGACGCCATCTCCCAGTCCGGCGAGGCGGCCATCGAGCAGAGCCTGAGCGGGATGACCGATCTGCGGCAGCGGGTGGAGGAGATCAGCCAGAAGATCGTCCAGCTCTCCGAGCGCACCCTGCAGATCGGCGGCATCACCCAGACGGTGAAGGACCTGGCGGACCAGTCCAACATGCTGGCGTTGAACGCCGCCATCGAGGCGGTGCGGTCGGGCGAGCACGGCAAGGGCTTCGCGGTGGTGGCGCGGGAGATCCGCTCCCTGGCGGACCAGTCCATCAAGGCCACCGAGCGGGTGCGGGAGATCCTGGACGACATCTCCACCGCCATCCGGTCCGCGGTGGTGTCCAGCGAGAAGGGCGCGGCGCGGATGGAGGCCGGGCTGGTCCAGGTCCGCACCTCCGGGGAGAACCTCAAGGAGCTGTCCAACATCGTCAGGGACAACTCCCTGGCGGTGCGGCAGATCGCCGCGGCGGTGAACCAGCAGAACGCCGGCATCACCCAGATCTTCACCGCGGTGACCGACCTGTCGAAGATGATGGACGAGAGCATCTCCCGGCTCACCTCCACCAACGAGGCCGCCAGCACCCTGCGCGAGGTGGCCGACCGCGTGCAGCAGATGGTGAAGTCGTACCGGGTGTAGCCCGGCTCCTACTGGCAGGCGTTGCTGCGGCACACCCGCGAGCAGCACTGGTCATCCGAGCCGCAGCCCATGGCCGGGGGCTGGCAGCAGAAACCGCCGGGCGAGCACTGCGAAGCCCCGTTGCAGCAGTCGGCCTTGACGTTGCAGCGCACGCCGGTGGGGCTGCAGTCGCACATCATGGAGCCGGCGTTGCAGGTGCTGCAGCACATGGCGGGCGGCGCGCCGCAGCCGGCGCCGGTGCCGCCGCACGCGGTGACGATGTCCGTGCTGCACGTCCCCACCGGGAGGCTGAGGGAGCAGAGCTGGCCCAGGCAGCAGTCCTGGTCGCCGCGGCAGGGGCCGTTGAAGACGCAGATGCAGTAGCCGCCCGGGCTGCACGCGCCGCTGGTGCACTCCTGGGGCACCCCGCACGGCTGGCCCCGGCTCCGGGTGCCTCCGTCGCCGGCGTCCGACCCACCGTCACCCGCGTCCGAACCACCGTCGCCCGCATCCCCGCCCCCGTCCCCCGCGTCGCCCCCGTCCGACCCGTCGCTGCCGTCCGGGAGGCAATTTCCAGCGGTCTGGCACCTGGACAGGAGGCCGTCCCAGTCGAAGCACGCCGCGGTGGTCACCGCCAGCGCCGCGGCGACGAGGAGGGGGAGGAGAGGAGCGCGCATCGGCGCGCATCCTACGCGGGGTCGCCGTGACCCGTTGAACTATCGCGAGGTGAATTTCTACAATTTGCGATGTGACAAACAACGTCGGGTTCGCTTCCCCGCCGACGATCCTGGTCGTCGACGACAGCCTCACGGTCCGCCGCATCCTCACCGTCTACCTCGCGCCGATGCGGGCGACGGTGGTGGAGGCCAGGGGGGCGCGGGAGGCCATGGCCATGCTGGCGGGGGCGGCCGTGGACCTGATGATCGCCGACGTGAGCATGCCGGAGGTGGATGGGCTGGCGCTGGTGAAGGCGCTGCGCGCGCACGTGGACGCCAGGCTGCGGAGGCTGCCGGTGGTGCTGCTCACCGGGTCCGACGTGAACCGCGCGGCCGGGCTGGATGCGGGCGCCAACGCCTTCCTCAACAAACCGGTCTCCCCCAGCGAGCTGTTCCGGGTGATCGGTCCGTTGCTCGGGCAGGCGTCGCCGGTGGCGGCGGTGGCGGCGAAGGTGTCAATGCCCTGATTTCAAGGTATTGCCGGCCGCGCGCTCGTGGTCGGGGTGGGGAAGCCGGGCGCCAGCCACGCGGCGGGCGTCTTCGCGGCCCGTTGATGAGTCAGGGCGCTGGTGACTCAGCGGCCCAGCCGGTAGCGCAGTCCCGCGAGCACGGTGAGCGGTTCTCCGACCGTGTCGATTCCGGCGCG
>DASRBA010000044.1:0-11039 GCA_035637895.1 Myxococcaceae bacterium | reverse complement strand
CGCGTCCGCGGTCATCGAGAGCCTGGGCCGGCGCATCTCGGAGATCGGCAACATCCTCAACGTCATCGACGACGTGGCGGAGCAGACCAACCTGCTGGCGCTCAACGCCGCCATCATCGCCGCCCAGGCCGGCGAGCACGGGAAGGGCTTCGCGGTGGTGGCGGAGGAGATCAAGGACCTCGCCGAGCGCACCGGCGCCTCCACCAAGGAGATCGCCGAGCTGATCCGCAGCGTGCAGGACGAGTCGCGCAACGCGGTGGCGGCGATGAACCAGGGCGTGCGGAACGTGGACGAGGGCGTGCTGCTGGGCCGCGAGGCGGAGGGCGCGCTGAAGAAGATCTCCGAGTCCGCCAACAAGTCCACCATGATGGTGAAGGCCATCGCCCGCGCCACGGTGGAGCAGGCGCGCGGGTCGAAGGCGGTCACCGTCTCCATCCAGAAGATCGCCGAGACGGTGCAGCAGATCTCCAAGGCCGCCTACGAGCAGGCGCGCGGCTCGGAGCAGATCATGAAGAGCGCGGAGAAGATGAAGCTCTCCACCAGCCACGTGCAGAACTCGATCACCGAGCAGGCCCGCGGGTCGAAGCAGATCACCAAGGCCATGGAGAGCATCAACGAGATGGTCACCCACCTCAACCGCGCCCAGAAGGAGCAGACCTCCGGGAGCGAGCAGGTGCTCAAGGCGGTGGAGGCGATCAAGCTCAGCTCGGAGCAGCAGAACCGGTCCGTCAAGCAGATGGAGGAGGCCATCGACGCCCTCCAGCGGCAGGCGGAGGTGCTGCGCGCGGAGATCCGCCGCTTCAAGGTCTGAATCAGCGCCGCCGGGGCTTCGGCCAGTACTCGTCCACCGTGAAGGTGTAGTGGAAGGGGAAGCTGTCCCGGCCCGCGAAGAGGAAGTCCGGAGGGTCGGGGAAGGTCCCGGCGGTGCGGACGGCGCGGACCGCCTCGTCGTCATAGGGCTGGAAGCCGCACGACTTCTCCAGGGCGACGTCCTTCAGCGCGCCCGACCGGTCGAGGGTGAAGCGCACCACGGTGACGCGCGTGACCGGGTCGAGGACGTGGCGCGTGGCGGCCTGCACCTGGTCGGGGTGCCAGTTCCGGCCCACGGCCGCCTTCATCGCGTTGAACCAGCGCGCGTACTGGAGCTGGCGGGTGTTGAGGGAGGTCTCGTCGCCCACCGCGAGGCCGCTCAGGTCGTCGATGAAGCCGCCGGCCTCTCCCGGCTTGTCCTCGGTCGATGGCTTGGGGATCGAAGCCGCGGGCGGAGTGGGCTGCGCGGAGGGCCCCAGCTCCAGCGGCGTGATGTCCGGGATCAGGTTCGGGACCTGGCGGTCGGGCTGGGGCGCCGGGGGAGGAGGCGCGGGAGGGGCCACGGCCACCGGGGCCGGCGGCGGATCGGGCGGAGTGGCGGGGCGGCCCGGCCGCAGCGTCTTCACGCGCGCCTGGGTCTCGCGCTGGACGCGGTTGTTGGTCTCCCCGAAGAAGCGGGCGGAGGGGGACGTCTCCCCGTTGCCCGGCGCCATCTCCACCAGCTGCCCCTGGTGGCTCATCCTGGGCGGAGGCGGGGGCGGAGGAGGAAGGGGTGCCGCGGGCCCGCGGCGAGGCTCCTGCGGCGGCCTGGGCTCCGGCGGGGCGTGAGGGCCGCGCCGCCGCTCCCACTCCTGCGCGTCCACGGGCCGCAGCGTGACAGGCGCCGGCAGGACGGGGCGCACGGGTGGATGGAGCGCCGCCTCCAGCGCCAGCGCGGAGAGCACCAGCACGTGCGCCGCCAGCGCGAGCAGCGCCGCCGTGGCCCACCGGCGCCGTTCCCGCCGTGCTCTCCGAGCGCCCAGCTCCACAGCGCACGACATACCGCCGCCGGGCCCTCGGCCGCCATCCCGGCCGCAGCCGGGTGGCAAGCAGGATGCGTGCGCAGGCGCGGTGCGTGGTGTGCGTGGGCGCCTGCCGCCGCCACCGTTGGCGCCGCGGGGGCGCCTGCGCGGTATGCGCTTGGCTGGTGCCCGCTGCGGCTCGCGCCTGGGCCCTTGCGGTGCGGGCGACCGCCCGTAGAGACTGCCCGCCCTCACCACGCCGGCTCCGACCGCACGCGGAGGCTCACCACATGGACCACCCGAAGCCCACCACGAGGACGCCCACCATGCCGCCGGTGCTCGCGCGGCGGATGGCGCGCGCGCTGAGCGCCCTCGCCGACGACCTCGTCAACCCGTACGACGAGTCCACGGACGAGTTCACGCCCTTCTCCGCCCGGCTCGACCCGGCCAAGCCGTTCGACGACGCCGCCCTGCGCGCCGCGCTCCACGTCGCGGACCGCTACCGCCTGGACAAGCGGGACATGGACCCGCACGCCTTCGACGAGTGGGGCGAGCCGTACTGCTCCAGCTACGCCACCCTCTGCAAGGTGATGAACGCCACCCTCACGGACATCCAGGTCGTCTGGGCCCGCGCGCCCGGCGTCGTCCGCGTCCGCACCTGGTTCGTGGGCCGGATGGGCACCGAGTGGCTGGTGGGCCTGCGCACCCAGTCCACCGAGACCTGATCCACCGGCCACCGTGCGCGCGCTCACGTTCAGCCGCTTCGGCGGCCCGGAGGTCCTGGAGTGGCGGGAGGTCCCCGATCCTGCCCCGCAACCCGGCCACGCGGTGGTGCGCACCCGCGCCATCGGCCTCAACTTCGCGGACGTCTACCGGCGCCGCGGCGCGTACCACCTCGCCGGGAAGCCCCCGTACATCGCCGGCTACGAGGCCGCGGGCGTCGTCGAATCCGCCGCCCCGGACACCTCCCTCCGCCCCGGCCAGCGCGTCGCCTTCGCGGACGTCCCCTTCGCCAACGCGGAGCTGGTGCTCGCCCCGCGGGACAAGCTCGTCCCGCTCCCGGACGACGTCTCCTTCGAGACCGCCGCCGCCTCGATGCTCCAGGGCCTCACCGCGCAGTACCTCACCGCGGACAGCCACCCCCTGGCCGCCGGCGAGCACGCCGTCGTGCACTCGGCCGCCGGCGGGGTCGGCTCCCTGCTCACCCAGATCTGCCGCATCCGGGGCGCGGTCCCCCTCGCGCTCGTCTCCAGCGAGTCCAAGCGCGCCACGGCGCTCCAACTGGGCGCGGAGGCGGCGCTCACCTACGAGCCCGGCTGGCCCGACGCCCTCCGCCGCCTCACCCCCGGCGGCCGCGGCGCGGACGTCGCGTTCGACGGCGTGGGCCGGACGCTGATGGACAGCTTCGCCGCCGTGCGCACCGGCGGGCACGTCGTCTTCTACGGGATGGCCGGCGGAGACCCGCCGCACGTCGACCCGCGGATGCTGATGGACACCTCGAAGCGCCTCTCCGGCGGCGACCTGTGGAACGTCCTCACCTCGGGCGAGGAGCGGGTGCGGCGCTCGGCCGAGCTGTTCGGGTGGATCCGCTCCGGCCGGCTGAAGGTCTCCATCTGGGGGACCTTCCCGCTCGCGAAAGGCGCGGAGGCGCACCGGGCGCTCGAGGGCCGAGGCACCACCGGGAAGATCCTCCTCGTCCCCGAGAACGGATGAGCGGCCGCGTTCGCCTTCGCGCGCGGGGCCCGTAGCGACCCGAGCGCGTGCTCCTCTGGTCTTCCGCTGCTCAGCCGCCGTTCGCCTTCGCGCGATCCGCGGCGCGCTGCTGCATCAGCTTCCTGGCGACGTCCTTCTGCGCGCCGTCGAACAGCGCCTCCGCCTTGCCGTACGCCGCCTGGTCCTCGTCGTCGAACTTCTTGATCAGCGCCTCCAGCTTCGCGCGCCGCTCCGTGTAGTCGCCCGTCATCGGCTCCTGGGCCTCCTTCGCCCTCGGCCCGGTGCGCGGCACGCCGACGTCCCCGCTGCTCCGCACCGCGCCCACCCAGCGGCCGGGGCCCACGGGAGGCGGGAGCGCCGGTCCAGGCGGAGGCATGTCGGGCGGTGGCGGGGGCGGCGCGCCGGGTGTGGGGCCCGGCGCCGCGGGGGCGGACGGGCTGCGCGCCGCGACGAACTCCTCCCGGATCGGCTTCACCGTCTCGTTCAGCTCCGCCTGCAGCTTCACCAGCTCCGCCACCTGCGGCGTGGTGAGGTTGAGCGAGACCGTCGACCCCAGCAGCACGTCGATGCTGGTCTGCGCGGGCAGGCGCATCTGCCACAGCCGCGGGCCCCTCGGCCGAGCCGGCGCCGAGGCGCACCCCACCCAGAAGACGACACAAGCCACCGCGATGATGCGACCACGCATGATGTTCACCCTTCGAATCGCGCCTCGAACGGCGTCGCCCCGGCCGTGCGCTTCACCCGGTGATCCGGGTTCGCCGCGAGGTGCTCCAGCACCTTGAACACCGTCTCCACTTCATCCGGCGCGCCCATCTCCTGCGCCAGTTGCTCGGCGGTGCGGGCGCCCTTCTCCGCCCGCAACCTTCCCAGCGCCTTGAGCTGCAGCTCCAACACCGCCGCGGCGGCCTTCTTCCCCGCCTCCACGCCCGGCTGGTGGTACGCGTTGATCCCCACCAGCGACGCGTAGAGCCCGACCGCCCGCTCGAACAGCGCGATCAGCGCCCCCAGCGACCGGGCGCTCACGTCCTGGATGGTGACGGTGATGGACTCGCGGTCCTTCTCGTACAGCGCGCGGCGCGTCCCCAGCAGGAACCCCAGCAGGTAGTCGCCGCTGGTCACGTCCGTCTCCACCGCCATCGAGTCGCCCGCGCGGTCCTTCATCACCTCGATGAAGGTGAGGAAGAAGTTGCGCACCCCGTCCCGCAGCTGCTGCACGTACGCGTGCTGGTCGGTGGAGCCCTTGTTCCCGTATACGGAAATGCCCTGGTTCACCACCTGGCCCGTCAGATCCTTCTCCTTCCCCAGCGACTCCATCACGAGCTGTTGCAGGTATCTCGACAGGAGCAGCAGGCGGTCCTTGTACGGGAGCACCACCATGTCCTTCTCGCCGCGCCCGCGGCCGACGTGGTGCCACATCAGCGCCAGCAGCGCGGCCGGGTTCCTCGCCACGTCGCGCGAGCGCGTCACCGCGTCCATGTCGCGCGCGCCGCCGAGCATCGCGTCCACGTCCACGCCCTGCAGCGCCGCCGGCAGCAGCCCCACCGCCGAGGTCTCGGACGTCCGCCCCCCGACCCAGTCCCACATCGGGAAGCGCCGCAGCCAGCCCTGCTTCGCGGCCAGCTTGTCCAGCTCGCTCCCTTCCCCCGTCACCGCCACCGCGTGCCTGGCGAACGCCAGGCCCTTCTTCTCGTAGGCGCGCGCGGCCTCCAGCATCCCGTTGCGCGTCTCCTTCGTCCCGCCGGACTTGGAGATGACCACCGTGAGCGTCCGCCCCAGCCCGTCGCCGATCTGCTCCAGCGCCCGGTCGATGCCGTCCGGGTCGGTGTTGTCGAAGAAGAACGGCTTCATCTTGTCGGCCGTCCCCGCGGTGAGCGCGTCCGCGCACAGCTGCGGCCCCAGCGCCGATCCACCGATGCCGACCACCAGCAGGCGGTCGAACTTGCCCCCGCCCGGAGGGGCGATCTGCCCGGCGTGCACGTCGCGGGCGAACGCCTTGATGCCCGCCACCGTCTCCTCGACGACCCGCCGCAGCTCCGGCGTGGGCGCCAGCTCCGGGGCGCGCAGCCAGTAATGGCCGACCTGGCGCTGCTCGTCCGGGTTGGCGACGGCGCCCTTCTCCAGGGCCTCCATCGCGTCGAAGGCCCTGGTGACGGCGGGGCGCATCTCGTCCAGGAAGCCGTCCGGGAACCGCATCCGGGAGACGTCGAGGCGGAGCCCCACCGTGGGGCAGTCACACAGATACTTCCGGTACCGGTCCCACAGTGCGCGCTGGTCCATATGGTCGCCGGGTTCTACACCTATACTGGGGTCCGGTGACCCCCACGCCCACCCCGGAACCGCTCACTGCGTCTGCGGGAGACGATCGCCCGAGGTTCATCCGCGACCTCGACACGCTGATCCGCGCCCGCTACCCGCTGGTGTACCTGGTGTCCTGGGAGGAGCAGCGGGTGGACGCGCTGCTGGAGGACCTCGCCAACACCCACGGGAAGACGCTCTACCAGTGGTCGGTGATGCGCGGCCTCAAGCGCCACGGCGGCGGGTCGCGCAACGCGGCCTCCGGAGACGAGGACAGCCGCGAGCCGCGCAACGTCCTCATGGCCATCGAGAAGATCGACGAACCCTCCATCGTCGTCCTCAAGGACTTCCACGCCTACTTCCAGGACGCGGCGGTCGTCCGCGGGCTGCGCGAGCTCGCCCACTCCCTGAAGACCACGTACACCACGGTCATCCTCCTCTCCCCCACGCTCAGCATCCCCACCGAGCTGGAGAAGGAGATCACCGTCCTCGACGTCCCGCTCCCCACCTTCCAGGACCTGTACCAGCTGCTCAAGGACATCGCCGCGGTGGTCCGCAAGTCGGGCAAGGCGACGGTCTCGCTCACCCGCGACCAGGCGGAGCAGGTGGTGAAGGCGGCGCAGGGGCTCACTCTCACCGAGGCGGAGAACGCCTTCGCCAAGGCGGTGGCGGACGACCAGCGCCTGGACGGGTCCGACATCTCGCTCATCCTCCAGGAGAAGCGGCAGGTCATCCGCAAGGGCGGGCTGCTGGAGTACTACTCCGCCGAGGAGACCCTCTCCGACGTGGGCGGCCTGGACCTGCTCAAGCAGTGGCTGCAGCGGCGCTCGAACGCGTTCTCCGAGGCGGCGCGCCAGTTCGGCCTCCCGGAGCCCAAGGGCCTGCTGCTGCTGGGCGTGCAAGGCTGCGGCAAGAGCCTGATGGCCAAGGCCGTGGCGGCGCAGTGGCGGCTTCCGCTCTTGCGCCTGGACATGGGGCGCATCTTCAGCGGGCTGGTCGGCTCCTCCGAGGAGAACCTCCGCCGCGCCATCCAGATGGCGGAGGGCGTGGCGCCGGTGGTGCTCTGGGTGGACGAGGTGGAGAAGGGGCTGGCCGGGTCCACCGGGGGCACGCTGGACGGCGGGGTGACCGCGCGCGTGTTCGGGACGTTCCTCACCTGGCTGCAGGAGAAGAAGGGGCCGGTGTTCGTGGTGGCCACCGCCAACCGGATCGACGGGCTGCCGCCGGAGCTGCTCCGCAAGGGGCGCTTCGACGAGATCTTCTTCGTGGACCTCCCCGGCGCGCGCGAGCGCCGCGACATCCTGGGCATCCACCTGGGCCGGCGAGGCCGCGACGCGCGCTCGTTCGACCTGGACGCGCTGGCGCGGAAGGCGGAGGCGTTCAGCGGCGCGGAGCTGGAGCAGGCGGTGATCTCGGGGCTCTACGACGCCTTCTCGGAAGGGAAGCAGCTGGAGCAGCGACACCTGGAGACCGCCATCGGCGAGACGTTCCCCATCGCCACCACCATGCGCGAGGAGATCGGCCGGCTGCGCGAGTGGGCGAAGCACCGCACGCGCCCGGCGTCGTCGACTGCCCGCGGAGGAGGCGCCGCATGAGCCGGCTGGATCGCTTCAAGCACCTGGAGACGCGGCGCGCCGAGCGCTCCAGCGAGGGCGACAAGAACACCCAGGAGCGCTTCAACCGCGTGGAGCAGGAGCGCGCGCCCGGCGAGGCGCCGCCGCCCAGCCCGGCCGCGCAGCGCATCCAGCGGCAGGTGTCCGACCAGCCGCTGGCGCTGGACCAGCGCTCCACCGAGGAGCAGCAGTTCACCCGCTGCATGCACTGCGAAGCGGACAACAGCCGCTTCGCGCACGCCTGCATCTACTGCGGCGCCCCGCTCCAGACGGACGAGCAGCGCGACTACAACGAGCGGTTCTGGCGGCAGCGCCGGAGCGAGGCCGCGCGGGAGCAGCAGGCGGTGGACCAGCTCCGCCAGCACAACGAGGAGCTCACCGAGGAGCAGGCCCGCGTGCAGCGGGAGACCTTCTCGGAGATGGTGAAGGAGGCGCAGGGCCAGGCCAGGCGGGAAGGGCAGCCGTGGGGCATCCGGATGATCAACGCCCTCACGGACCCCATCTGGCAGTGGGTGCTGATCGGCTTCTTCGCGACGGCGGGCCTGGGCGCGGCCGCCGGCCTGTGGTACGGGCGGCCGGACCAGCTCGGGCTCAGGTGGGTCTGCATCGGGACGCTGGCGGCGCTGGGGCTGCTGTTCACGCCGCCCGGCTGGTGGGCCCGGCGGACGCGCCGCGGTCTCTTCCAGGACTACGACGACTGGCTCTGAGCGGCGCCGGTCGTTAAGGTAGCCCGCCTTGTCCGCCGCTGCTGACGCCCCAGAGCGCGCGCGCTCCGAGGGCCTGATCGTCCTCCTCGTCGGCGCCATCCAGTTCATCAACATCCTCGACTTCGTCATTCCCCTGCCCATGGGTCCGGATCTGGCGCGCGGGCTGGGATTCGGGACCAACCAGATCGGCCTCGTCGGCGGCGCGTACACCGCCGCGGCCGCGGTCTCCGGGCTGGTCGGGTCGTTCTTCCTGGACCGCTTCGACCGCCGCAAGGTGGTGGCGGTGGCGATGACCGGGCTGGTGATGGGGACGGTCGCCGGCGGCTTCGCGCGCGGGCTGGCCTCGCTCATGGCGGCGCGCATCCTGGCCGGCCTCTTCGGCGGGCCGGCCACCTCGGTCTCGCTCTCCATCGTGGCGGACGTGGTACCGGTGGAGCGCCGCGGCGCCGCGCTGTCCAAGGTGACGGCGGCGTTCTCGGTGGCGCAGATCCTGGGCGTCCCCATCGCGCTGGAGCTGGGGCGGCGGCTGGGCTGGCGCGCGCCGTTCTTCTTCACCGCCGGGGCGGGCGTGCTGGTGGTGGGGACGGCGATCAGCTGGCTGCCGCCGATGCGCGCGCACCTCCAGCGAGGCGGGCACGTCCCCTTCGAGCAAGCGGTGCGCGAGGTGAAGGAGATCCTCGTCCGGCCGGTGGTCCAGCTCTCGTACCTCACCACCGCGGTGGTGATGGCCGGCGGCTTCATCCTCATCCCCAACATCTCCGCCTACGTGCAGGACAACCTGGGCTACCCGCGCGCGATGCTGTGGTCGCTCTACGCGTCGGGCGGCGTGGCCTCCCTGGTGTCGATGCAACTGGTGGGGCGGCTGGTGGACCGGTACGGCGCGTTCCGGGTCGCCTTGCTCGGCGCAGGGGCGCTCTCCGCCACGGTGTACGTGGGCTTCATCAACTATCCGGCCGGCTTTCCCATCAGGGCGATCTACGTGGCGTTCATGACCTCCACCGCGTTCCGCAACGTGGCCTACAACACGCTCGTCTCGCGCGTGCCGCGGCCGCAATGGCGCGCTCGCTTCATGTCGCTGCAGTCGTCGGTGCAGCACGTGTCGTCCGCGCTGGGCGCCAGCGCCTCCTCGTGGATCCTGGGGGCCACGCCGCCGGGCCAGAGGCTGGTGCACGTGGACGTGGTGGCGGAGATCTGCGTGCTGCTCACGCTGGTGCTCCCGCTGCTGATGCGCGCGGTGGAGAACCGGGTGAACGCCCGCGACCGCGCGGAGAAGGAAGCGTCGCCGCGGAGCGCGCTCGCTCCATCGTAAAAAGCCTTTCGGCGCCGCCGGAACGCATCGCGGGTTGACGCTTGCTGCGGCGCGCGCGCACCAGGGGTCGGCGGGGATTCGCGAGCGATTCCGGGCCGTTCGCCGTGCCGCAACGCGCCTGATGGGCACCCGGAGAATCGCTTTCGCCCGTGATTCGCTCCCTGCCATCTCCCGGCCCACGGCCTGCCGCCTCGACGCCGACCTCGGCCGGCGATGGGCGCCCCGGCGCGCCCGAGGGTTCCGAGGCGCCCGAGCGGCCGCTCCCGCTCGACGCGTTCGTCCCGCGGCCGGGCGGCGACGGCGGGAACGCGTGCCTGCCGTGGACGCCGCCCGCGCCGCCGCCGCCGCCCGTCACCGGACCCGCGGTCCCGCCCTCCGGCCCGCCGGTGGTGGTGGTGATGGACGGCGCCATGGACGAGAAGCACCAGGCGCTCGCCGGCGCGTGGTGGACCAACGCGGGGGAGATCGCCGGCGACGGCATCGACAACGACGGCAACGGCGTGGTGGACGACGTGCACGGCTTCAACGTCGGGCTGGGCGGGGGCGACCTCTCCGCCGGCGCGTCGCTCGAGCACGGCACGCACGTGGCCGGCATCGTGGCGGCGAAGGACGACGGGCGCGGGCACGCGGGCGTGGCGGCCGGCCAGGCGCTGGTGATGGGCGTGGGCGGCATGTACGACGGCTGCGACCTGCTCACCAACTTCGAGCGCGCGGTCGACTACGTGGTGGACATGAAGGGCCGCGGCGCCAACGTCCGCGTGGTCAACGCGTCGTTCGGCGGCGCGTACCCGGACCCGGCGGCGCAGGCGCGCTGGAAGGCGGCGGTGGAGAAGCTGGCCGCGGCGGACATCCTGTTCTGCGCCGCCACCGACAACGGCAGCGGCAACAACCTCAACGGCCGGCCCGACCTGCCCGGCAACCTCGGCCTGCCGAACCAGGTCACCGTCGCCGCCATGGATCGGGCCAACGACAAGCTGGCCCCGTTCTCCTCCTACGGCGACAAGGTGATCCAGATCGCCGCGGTGGGGGACAGCGTCGTCTCCACCGCGCCGGGCGGCGGCCGCCAGCGGATGAGCGGCACCTCGATGGCGACCCCCGAGGTGGCCGGCGCCGCGGCGCTCGCCTTCAAGATCAACCCGTCGCTCAGCGCCGCGCAGGTCCGCGACCTCATCCTCCAGACCGCGCGCAAGGACCCCGACCTGGCCGGCAAGGTCAGCACCGGCGGCAAGCTGGACGTGAACGCCCTGCTCGAGGCGGCGCGCAGGACGGTCCGCCCGCCGGTGCGGGAGTCGGGCTGGGGCTGGGACTGGTTCGAACAGCTCGCCGCGTAGGCGCTACGGAACGCCGCTGGCCTTGGCGGCCGCGTTCGTATTCTGCTGGGCGTTCTGCTGCATGCTGTTCTGCATCGCGTTCGGATCGGACGCGGCGTGCCCGGTGACCTGGTTCTGCTGCATCGCGTTCGCCGCCTGGTTCTTCTCCGCGCCCGCGAGGTTCTTGTCCGCGTCGCCGAAGAGCGGGCTGAGCTGGCCGAAGAAGGCGTAGGTCATGCCACCCACGGCCATGGCGATGAGGGCCACGATCACCACGACCT
>DASRBA010000043.1:0-9475 GCA_035637895.1 Myxococcaceae bacterium | reverse complement strand
CCCGGTCGCGGCTGGTGTCGCTGGGCGCGGGGGCGCGGTCATGAGCACTCCGGCGTCGACGCAAACCTTCGAGCAGCTCACCCGCAAGGAGTACGAGGCGGGCTTCGTCACCGACGTGGAGTCGGAGCAGATCCCGCGCGGGCTGGACGAGGACGTGGTCCGGCTGATCTCCCGCAAGAAGGAGGAGCCGGAGTTCATGCTGGAGTGGCGGCTGCGCGCCTTCCGCCACTGGCTCACCATGCAGGAGCCGACCTGGGCGCACGTCTCGTACCCGAAGATCGACTACCAGGACATCATCTACTACTCGGCGCCGAAGAAGCGGCCGGCGCTCGGCAGCCTGGACGAGGTGGACCCGGAGATCCTCCGCACCTACGAGAAGCTGGGCATCCCGCTGGAGGAGCAGAAGCGGCTGGCCAACGTGGCGGTGGACGCGGTGTTCGACTCCGTCTCCGTGGCCACCACCTTCAAGGACAAGCTGGGCGCGATGGGGGTGATCTTCTGCTCCTTCTCCGAGGCGGTGAAGCACCACCCGGAGCTGGTGAAGAAGTACCTGGGGTCGGTGGTGCCGCACACGGACAACTACTTCGCCGCGCTCAACTCGGCGGTGTTCTCCGACGGCTCGTTCTGCTTCGTGCCCAAGGGCGTGCGCTGCCCGATGGAGCTGTCCACCTACTTCCGGATCAACGCCGCGGAGACCGGCCAGTTCGAGCGCACGCTGATCGTCGCCGAGGACGACGCGTACGTGAGCTACCTGGAGGGCTGCACCGCGCCCATGCGCGACAAGAACCAGCTGCACGCCGCGGTGGTGGAGCTGGTGGCGCTGGACCGCGCGCAGATCAAGTACTCCACGGTGCAGAACTGGTACCCCGGCGACAAGGAAGGCCGCGGCGGCATCTTCAACTTCGTCACCAAGCGCGGGCTGTGCGAGGGCTTCCGCTCCAGGATCTCCTGGACGCAGGTGGAGACCGGCTCCGCCATCACCTGGAAGTACCCGTCCTGCATCCTCAAGGGCGACGAGTCGGTGGGCGAGTTCTACTCGGTGGCGGTCACCAACAACCGGCAGCAGGCCGACACCGGGACCAAGATGGTGCACCTGGGGAAGAACACCAAAAGCACCATCATCTCCAAGGGCATCTCCGCCGGGCGCGGGCAGAACACGTACCGCGGGCTGGTGAAGGTGAACAAGGGGGCGCAGAACGCGCGCAACTACACCCAGTGCGACTCGCTGCTGATCGGCAGCCAGTGCGGGGCGCACACGGTCCCGTACATCGAGGTGAAGAACAGCAGCGCGAAGGTGGAGCACGAGGCGTCCACCTCGAAGATCGGCGAGGACCAGCTCTTCTACTGCCGGTCGCGCGGGATCCCGGAGGAGGACGCGGTCTCGATGATCGTGAACGGCTTCTGCCGGAAGGTGTTCAAGGAGCTGCCGATGGAGTTCGCGGTGGAGGCGCAGAAGCTCCTCACCGTGAGCCTGGAAGGGAGCGTCGGATGATGACGCCGCGAGCGCCGATGCTGGAGATCCGCGGGCTGCACGCCAGGGTGGGCGAGAAGGAGATCTTGAAGGGCATCGACCTCCTCGTCCGCCCGGGCGAGGTGCACGCCATCATGGGGCCCAACGGGTCCGGCAAGAGCACGCTGTCGCAGGTGCTGGCCGGGCGGGAGACCTTCGAGGTCACCAAGGGGCAGGTGCTGTACGAGGGGAAGGACCTGCTGGCGCTCGCCCCCGAGGACCGCGCCGCCGAGGGCATCTTCCTCGCCTTCCAGTACCCGGTGGAGATCCCCGGCGTGGGCAACATGCACTTCCTCCGCACCGCGCTGAACGCGGTGAAGCGCAAGCACGGCCAGGAGGAGCTGGACGCGATGGATTTCCTCTCGCTCATCAAGGAGAAGATGAAGCTGGTGGAGATGGACCAGGCGTTCATGAACCGGCCCGTCAACGAGGGCTTCTCCGGCGGGGAGAAGAAGCGGAACGAGATCCTCCAGATGGCGGTGCTGGATCCGAAGCTGGCCATCCTCGACGAGACCGACTCCGGCCTGGACATCGACGCGCTGCGGATCGTCGCCTCCGGGGTGAACGCGCTGAGGCACTCCGACCGGGCGATGCTGGTGATCACCCACTACCAGCGGCTGCTCGAGTACATCATCCCCGACTTCGTCCACGTCATCGCCGGGGGGAGGATCGTCAAGTCGGGCGATCGCGCGCTGGCGAAGGAGCTGGAGAAGACCGGCTACGCGTGGGTGGAGGGCGCGAGGGCATGAACGCGTTCCTCGACGCGGTCCGGAGGTCGGGAGGCATCGCCTTCCAGCGGATGGGCGGGCTGCCCACCACGCGCCAGGAGGCGTGGCGGTGGACCAACGTCGCCCCCATCGGCCGGATCCCGTTCGAGCTGCCCCGTCCGGTGGAGGCGCCGGTGGACCTCTCCGAGCTGGACCTGGGCCCCACCCGGGCGGTGTTCATCGACGGGCGCTGGTCCCCCTTCCTGTCGGAGCTGAGCCTGCTGCCGGCGGGCGTGCGGGTGCGGAGCCTGGCCGAGGTCGAGCCGGCCGTGCTGGAGGAGCTGCTGGGGCGGGTGGCGAAGGCGGAGGAGCACCCGTTCACCGCCTTGAACGCCTCCCACCTCGCCGAGGGCGCGGTGCTGGAGGTCGACGACGGCGTGGAGGCCACCTCCCCCATCGAGCTGGTGTTCATTTCGCGCGCGGGCGTCCCCGCGTCCACCCACCCGCGCGTGCTGGTGCGCCTGGGCGCGGGCGCGAAGGCGCAGGTGGCGGAGATCTACGCCGCGGTGGCGGGCGGGCCGTACTTCACCAACGCGGTCACCGAGGTGTCGCTGGGCGAGGGCGCGACGCTGGAGCACGCGCGGCTGCAGCTGGAGGGCCCCGGCGGGTACCACGTGGCCTCGCTGTGGGCGGCGCAGGCGAAGGCGAGCACGCTGCGCTCGCACGTGTTCTCGCTGGGCGCGCAGCTGGCGCGGTCGGAGGTGAGCGCGCGCTTCGACGGCGAGGGCGGGCGGTGCGAGCTGCACGGCCTCTACGTCGGGCAGGGCCACCAGCACCTCGACCACCGGACCATGCTGGACCACAAGAGCCCCGGCTGCGTGAGCCGCGAGGTCTACAAGGGCATCCTGGACGGGAAGTCGCGCGGGGTGTTCACCGGCGCGGTGCACGTGCGGGAGGGCGCGCAGAAGACGGACGCCGCCCAGAGCAACAAGGCGCTGCTGCTGTCGGAGGACGCGTCGGCGGAGGCCACGCCGCAGCTGCAGATCTTCGCGGACGACGTGAAGTGCGCGCACGGCGCGGCGGTGGGGCAGCTGGACGACCAGGCGCTGTTCTACCTCCGCTCGCGCGGCATCCCGCTGGCCCAGGCGCGCGCCCTGCTCACCCGCGCCTTCGCCGAGGAGGTGGTGCGGCGGGTGCCGGTCCAGACATGGCAGCAGCGGGTGGAGGCGGTGCTGTCGCGGAAGCTGGGCGGGGAGACCAGCTCCACCGCGGAGGCCGGGGAGAAGACGTCATGAACCCGCGGCTGGGGGCCACCGTCCGGCAGGACTTCCCCATCCTCCGCCAGGAGATCCGGGGCAAGCCGCTGGTGTACCTGGACAGCGCGGCGACCACGCAGAAGCCGCGGCAGGTGATCGAGGCGATTGGGCGGTACTACGAGACGGAGAACGCCAACGTGCACCGCGGGGTGCACACGCTGAGCGAGCGGGCCACCGCCTCCTACGAGGGCGCTCGAACGAAGGTGCGGAAGTTCCTCAACGCCGCCGACGACCGGGAGATCGTCTTCGTCCGCGGCACCACCGAGGCCATCAACCTCGTCGCGCAGACGTTCGGGCGGTCGAAGCTGAACGTGGGTGACGCGGTGGCGATCACCGCGATGGAGCACCACTCCAACATCGTGCCGTGGCAGATGGTCTGCCAGGAGCGCGGCGCGCAGCTGAGGGTGGCGCCCATCGACGAGCGCGGCGACCTGAGGCTGGACGCGCTGGAGCGGCTGCTCACCCCGGAGGTGAAGCTGCTCTCGCTGGTGCACGTCTCCAACGCGCTGGGGACGGTGAACCCGATCCGGCGGATCTGCGAGCTGGCGCACGCGAAGGGAATCCCGGTGCTGGTGGACGGCGCCCAGGCGGTGTCGCACCTGCCGGTGGACGTGCGGGCGCTGGGCTGCGACTTCTACGCCATCTCCGCGCACAAGATGTTCGGGCCGACGGGGATCGGCGCGCTGTACGGGCGGGCGGAGGTGATGGAGGCGCTGCCGCCGTACATGGGCGGCGGGGACATGATCCTCTCCGTCACCTTCGAGAAGACGCTCTACAACCGGCTGCCCTACCGCTTCGAGGCGGGCACGCCGGACATCGCCGGGGCCATCGGGTTCGGCGCGGCGGTGGATTACATCGAGGGCGTCGGGCGGGCGGAGATCGCGGCGTACGAGCACGACCTGCTGGAGTACGCGACCGCGGCGGTGGAGGCGGTGCCGGGGCTGCGGCTGATCGGGAAGGCGAAGGAGCGGGCGTCGGTGCTGTCGTTCATCCTGCGCGACGGGGAGATCCACCCGCACGACATCGGCACGGTGCTGGACCAGGAGGGGATCGCCATCCGCACCGGGCACCACTGCGCGCAGCCGCTGATGCAGGTGTACGGGGTGGCGGCCACGGCGCGCGCGTCGCTGGCGCTCTACAACACGCGCGAGGACGTGGACGCGCTGGTGAGGGGGCTGCGGAAGGTCCTGGAGGTGCTGGGATGACCGGCGCCGGCGACCTGCGGGACCTGTACCAGGAGGTGGTGCTGGACCACTCCAAGCGCCCGAGGAACTTCCGGGAGATGGCGGACGCCACCGCCACCGCGCAGGGGTTCAACCCGCTCTGCGGCGACCAGCTGACGCTCTACCTGAAGGTGAAGGACGGGGTGGTGAAGGAGGTCAGCTTCGTGGGCCAGGGGTGCGCGATCTCCAAGGCGTCCGCCTCGCTGCTGACCGGGGCGGTGAAGGACAAGACGGCGGCGGAGGCGATGAGCTTGTTCCAGAAGGTCCACCTCCTGGTGACGGAGGGGCCGAGCAAGGTCTCGCCGGAGGAGGTGGGGAAGCTGGCGGTGCTCTCGGGCGTCAGCGAGTTCCCCGCCCGGGTGAAGTGCGCGTCGCTGGCGTGGCACACGCTGAAGGCGGCGCTGGAAGGGCAGGGCCAGGTGTCGACGGAGTAGTGGGAGGAATGGATGTACGGGCAGAGGCAGAGCGAACCGGCGACGTTGATCCGCGAGGTGCTGGCGACGCAGATCCCCTCCGGGGAGAAGCAGATCCTGCCGCCGGGCGCGCAGGTGATCGTCCTGCAGTCGCTGGGCGGGAACGTGACGGTGCTGGCGCCCTCCGGGCAGATGGTCCGGATCGACGAGAAGGACCTGGACGCGCTGGGGGAGGAGTTCGCGGCGGCGGCGGCGGCGGAGAAGGCGTCCCAGGAGAAGGTGGATGCCCAGCCGGCGACGGCGGGTGAGTTCGAGATGGAGCACGTCTGGGACCAGCTGAAGACGGTCTACGACCCGGAGATCCCGGTGAACATCGTGGACCTGGGGCTGGTGTACGCGTGCGACGCGACGGACCGGCCGGAGGGCGGGAAGAAGGTCGACATCAAGATGACGATGACCGCGCCCGGGTGCGGGATGGGCGGCGTGCTCAAGGACGACGTGGAGCGCAAGGTGCGCGCCCTCCCCGGCGTCGGCGCGGTGCAGGTCGACGTGGTGTGGGATCCGCCCTGGGACCAGAGCCGGATGACGGACGTGGCGCGGCTGCAGCTGGGGTGGATGTAGCGCCGGGCGTCAGCGGTATTCGAACGTCGGGTTGAACATGGATCCGGGAGCGTCCTCGTCGTCGCGCACGAAGGTCGGTGAGGCATCGAGGCGCCTGGTGAACGCCGCCAGTTGCCGCTGGGTGTGGCCGGCCCCCGGGTGATCGGACAGCTCGATCGAGAGCGCGAACCAGACGGAGACCTCCTCGGCCGGCCCATGGTGGCGCCGCACCAGCTCGGCGGCGTGGCGGGCGATCAGCTCCGTGGGGTGGGACCGTAGCTCGCCGCGCGAGAGTTGCTCGCGCAGCGCCTGGGAGCACAGCTGTTCGGCGACCTTGACCGGCGGCCATTCCGCCGGTGGCGCCCACAGCAGCGCCCGGAGAGCGATGTCCAGGGCGAAGCGCAACCCTGGATCCTTCGTCACCTGGAGCGCCGCCACCCGGAGCGGGTCGCAGAGGGCCATGGCGCCGCACAGGGACAACGCATGGCGCAGGACCTCGCCCGCCGGCGCCGGCACCCTCCCGGCGTCAGGCCGGGCGCGCTCGAGCTCGATCCTGGCGATCGTCGCCGCGTTGATCCGCCGATCGAACGGCGAGTCGGCGAAGAGCGACCGGGCGAGCATGGCCACGCCCCGCGCATCGTCCAGGCGGCCCAGGAACGCCAGCGACCGGGCCACGGTGCCGTAGGCCATCCCGCGCTCCCGGTCCGGCGTGACCCAGACCGGCTTCATGTCCGTCGCGGTGCGCCACAGAGCGACCTCCTCGGCCTCCATCCCCTCGACGGTGACGGGCGCATCCCCGGCACCAGGCTGTTCCGCTTGCTTCGCCGCGGCAAACAGCGCGCGCGTCCGCCGATCCAACTCGCCGGACACCTCGGCGACCTCCTCCGGCGAGCACGGCAGCCGGTTCTGCATCGTCACCACCGCCAGGTTGCGCACCTCCAGCTCCTCGGCGAGCAAGGCCTGCGAACGCCCGCGTTGGAGCAGCACCTCGAACTCCGACAGCGCCCGTGAGGCAGTCTCCACGTCGCCCCGGTGGTTGGCGCACTCCAGCACCAGGCGCCACAGGCGCGCGGCCAACCGCCGATCGCAACCGGCGCGGGCAGCGGACGCCAGCGGACCATCACCCGCCCAGCCCTCATCGAGGGCGTGCCAGGTTCCCTCGTAAGCGCCGTTACGCGTGGCGAGCTGGGCTTCGGCCCCGGCGGCGAGGCTGCGCGCGAAGCCATCGACCATCGGCGGCACGGCCAGCGCGGTGACCGCGCGCTTCCAGAGCCACCGCCCGCACGCCGCGGCCCCGGCCTGGAGCTCCTGCGAGTCGTCGCCAGCCACGCGCGCATCGCCCTCGAGCGCCGCCAGTCGCCGGCCGGCGGTGACCAGCCGGGGCGGCTCGTCCCGCAGCGCCCGATCCAGGTCGCGCAGGTGCTGGAGCGCCGCGAACGGCACCACCATGGGTTGCTCGCCACGGCCCAGCCATTGAACGAGGTCCGCGAGCTTGACGCTGGCGTTCCGACTCAGGCAGCGGTGGATGAAGTTGCAGCCGACGTCCGCGAGCGCGAGCCCCGGGTGCGACGTCGCGGCGTACGCCGGTTCGACGCTCACCGAGCTGAGGACCGGCCACGCGGGCAACCTCCCCCTCGGCTCGCGCGCCAGGGCATCGAGTGCGTGGCGCACTTCCGCCGAAAGCATCGCGTGCACGCGGCCTTCGGGTTGCGGATCGCCGGCGGGCGCCGTCTCGCCAGGCTTTTCCGGCTTCTTCCGCTCGATCACCGTGCCCACGCCGCGCCGCACTGCGTCCTTGGCGCGGTCGCCAGTCAGCGGGAGGGACCTCTGCGCCGGCACCGCGTCCAGGGCGGTGCCGCCCAGGCCCGCCACCAACCGGGCCGCGAGATCCACGGTCGCTCCGAACATGCGGACGAACCGGCCCAGGTCGCGCTTGTCGGACTGGCCCTTCACCGGCTCCACCACGAGCAGCCACATCCCGCCGAGCCGTTTTACCGCCAGCGCCGCATGGTCCAGCAGGTCCGTCCGGAGGGCCTCGTCGTTCACTTCGCTCGCGTGAGGTGGCCAGGTCTCTCCCTTGCCGGCCCACCACTCACGGAGCTCCTGCAGCTTGTCCCTGAGTTGGACCTCCCTGCCGGGCAACAGCACGCCACCCACCACCCAGCAGAGACCCTCATCGTAGCGATCGACCTTCTTCCCCTCGAAGGTCCCGGACTCGTCCGTCAGCAGGGTCCAGGTCTGCTTGCCCATGCTCCCCTCCGCGGTCGCGTATCATGCCGCTCCCGCGGATGAAGGCGACCATCGATCTGCAACGGCAGGTCCCGGAGGCGTGGATCGGTTTGCGCCCGGCGCTGCCGCGCGATCTCCCGGAGGTGGCGCGCTGGATCGGCGCGGGACGCCGCGAGGGTGCCTTCCAGGGCGCCGGCACGCCCACCACCGCCGCGCTCCGGCGCTACCAGCGCGCCGTCGCGCGCGCGGGCTGGCGGTACCGGTGCGAGATCGCCGAGGAAGCGGGACGAGCCGCCGGTTTCGTCGACTGCCGCTGGCGGGGGCGGCGCGGCCAGATCCTGGGCGTCTACCTCGAGCCCCGCTTCCGGGGAGGGCGGCGCGGACGGCACCTGCTGCGCTGGGCGGCGGCCGCGCTGTGCGCCGAGGGCTGCGACGCGGTCGAGGTGCTGGTGTTCGCCGACAACGCCGCGTCGCTCAGCACCTGCGCGGCGGCCGGCTTCACGCGCGATCCGGCCGGAGACCAGGTGGATGACGGAGGCCGGGTGACGTTCACGCTCCGCCGCGACGTCGCGCTCCCGCGCCGCCTGGGACCCGCGCGCCCGGACCGCTACCGGGACCTCCAGGGGCAAAACCGGTTCTTCCACCACGCGGCCATGGCCGAACCGATGGCGGAGGCGCTGGGGCGGATCGAGGGTGTGGACGCCGTGCTGGGGATGGGTTCGCTGGCCCGCGGGTTCGCCGACGCCTGGTCCGACCTCGACCTCGCCGTGGTCGGGCGCGGCCCGGCCCTGGACCGGTTGTGGCGAGGCGAGCGGTGGATGGCCGGCGTCAGCGTCGATCTCTACGTGGTCGACCTCGACGCGGCCCCGCCGCGCACCTGGGACGAGAGCCGGCGGCAGGCCTTCGAGGAGAGCGTGGTCCTGTTCACCCGCCCCTCCGGCGCCCGCCGGCTGGCGGACCTGGCCCGCGCCGTGCGCCTGGGCCGGCGGGAGCGGACCGAGCGGATCGTCGACTTGCTCTTCAAGGCGGGATGGCTGGGGTTCGTGCCGCGCCCCTGGCGCGAGCGCCGGCGGCGCGGTTACCTCTGGGCGCTGCCGCACGACCTCTGGCTCCGGCGAGGCTGCCTCGCCTCCGCGCACGCCACCGCCGACCGCGTGCTGGACCTGGCGCTGAGCCTGCTGTTCCTGATCAACGGCCGGCACCCGCCGGACCCGAAGTGGCGCCGCTTCCTGGCCCCGGGGTTGGCCTGGCTGCCGCGGGGCTTTGCGCGCCTGCTCGCCGCCGCCGAAGGCGCGCCGCGCACCCGGACCGGCTTCCGCGCGCGCGCCCGGGCGCTGCTGGCGCTGGTGGATCGCTGCGCGGCCCGCCTCGAGGACACCGGCGCCCTCCCGGCGGACGTCTACCGGGTCCTGCTCCGCACCTCCCCCGAGTACGATTCCCGGCGCTGACCGGCCATGACGCTCGCGACCCCCATCGA
>DASRBA010000042.1:0-14678 GCA_035637895.1 Myxococcaceae bacterium | reverse complement strand
CTCCTTGAGGAAGGACCCGGTGAGGTCGGGCAGGTCCTCCTTCCGCCCGCGCAAGGGCGGCGAGTGGAGCTGGACCACGTTGAGCCGGTAGTAGAGGTCCTCGCGGAACTGCCCGCGGGCGATCTCCTTCTCCAGGTCCTTGTTGGTGGCGGCGATCACCCGCACGTCCACCTTGATGGTCTCCGCCCCGCCCACCCGCTCCAGCTCGCCCTCCTGGAGGACGCGCAAGAGCTTGGCCTGCATCGCCTGGGGCATGTCGCCGATCTCGTCCAGGAACAGCGTGCCCTCGTGCGCCAGCTCGAACTTGCCGCGCCGCACGCTCACCGCGCCGGTGAAGGCGCCCTTCTCGTGGCCGAACAGCTCGCTCTCGATCAGCTCGTGCGGCACCGCGGCGCAGTTGAGCTTCACGAACGGCCCCGCCTTCCGCCTCGAGTGCTGGTGGACGGCGCGGGCGATCAGCTCCTTGCCGGTGCCGTTCTCGCCGGTGATCAGCACCCGCCCCTCGGTGGGCGCGGTCTTCCGGATCAGCTCGTAGATGCGCTGCATGGCGGCCGAGGTGCCCACCATCTCGAAGCGGCCCGCCTGGTCCCGCAGGACCTCGAGCTCCTCGATGACCGCCTGGTGCTCCAGCGCGTTGCGCAGCGCCACCAGCAGCCGGTCGCGGGCGATGGGCTTCTCCAGGAAGTCGCGCGCCCCCAGCTGTGTCGCCTTGACCGCGGTCTCGATGGTGCCGTGGCCGGACATCATGATCACCGGCAGCTTCGGCCGCTGGCCGTGCAGCTTCTCCAGCGCGGTCAGCCCGTCCATGTCGGGCATCTTCACGTCCATCAGCACCGCGTCCACCGGGCGGGAGGAGAGGACGTCCAGCGCGATCTGCCCGGACGCCGCCAACTCCGTCTTGTACCCTTGCAGCTGCAAGGCCTGGCTGAGCGTGAGGAGGATGTTCTTCTCGTCGTCGACGATGAGGACAGTTGCGGGCATCTGCGTCTCCGCTTCCCAGGGGGTGTGGCCGTTTGGCCGCACTTTCTGGGAAATGCATCGGTGGATCAAGGGGTTCTCGGGCCTGCACGGAGCCTTACTGCAACCGGCTTGCCGGCGGGAGATTTGCTTTGACCCCCCGCGAACCGTCCAGTAGAGGCGCGAAGCAGAGAGGGGTTTACGCAATGCGGCGAACGGTGATCCAGCTGTGGATGGCGGCGGCGGTGGGGGCGATGGCGGTCGCGCTGGCGGGCTGCCCGCCGGCCTATCCGAAGTGCGAGAACGATTCGCAGTGCAAGGAGCACAACGAGTACTGCGTCGCGGGCCAGTGCCAGCAGTGCGCGGTGGACGGGAACTGCCCGGCCAACTTCGTCTGCCAGGCCAACAAGTGCGCCCCCAAGCCCGAGTGCACCAAGGACGTGCAGTGCGGCGACAAGAAGAAGTGCGAGGAGGGCAAGTGCGTCACCGACCCCAACGCCCAGAAGCCAGGTGACTCCTCCGCCGACCCGGACGCCAACAAGAAGAAGTACGAGTCGGTCTCCGACTGCGCCCTCCCGCCGGTGCGCTTCGGCTTCAACGACACCGTCCTCACCCCCGAGGCGCGCCAGGTGCTGGACGGGGCGCTGGAGTGCCTCAAGGCGGTGTCGGCGAAGCAGAAGGTGGTGCTGGAGGGCCACGCGGACGAGCGCGGCACCGAGGAGTACAACCTCCAGCTCTCCAACCGGCGCGCGGCGGCGGTGAAGAAGTACCTCTCCGACCTCGGCGTCTCGGCCGGCAAGCTGGACGCCGTGGGCTACGGCGAGAACAAGCCGGCGGTGGACGGCCACGACGAGGCCGCCTGGGCCGCCAACCGGCGCGTCGAGCTCACCGGGAAGTAGGCCCCGGCTCGGGAGTCCCCGGCGCCCCGTCCGGCTACCCGTTCGGCGCTCTGGCAGCCGGCGGGGCGAGGGGCCGCCGTGCGCCTTTGTCCACGGATCGCGCCCCTGGTGGTAGCCTGAGCCGTCATGTCAGAGCAGCGCCAGTCCCATCTGGTCTTCGCGTGCGGCCAGAGCTGGTTCGCCATCCCCGCGGACGCCGCCTCCGAGGTGGTCAGCTTCCCGGAGCTGACCCGCGTCCCCGGCGGGCCCCCGCACCTTCTGGGCGTGTTCGCCCACCGCGGCGAGGTCATCCCGGTGGTCGACCTGGCGGTGCTGGTGGGCACCCAGGCGGAGTCCACCCAGCGCGCGGTGCTGCTGCGGCTGCCGCGCGGCTCCCTGGCCCTGACGGCCAACAAGGTCGCCGGGGTGAGCCCGGTGCAGGGCAAGCTGGAGCCGCTCGGGGGCAGCGGGGTGCGGATGCACCTGCGCGGCCCGGCGCGCACCGCCCGCTCCGAGGTGGCGGTGATCGACCCCGAGGGGCTCTTCGACTTCCTCAGCCAGGGCGGCTAGGGAGCGGGGGCGCGCGCGAAATGCCGGAGGCCCAGGAGCTCTCTCGCGAACGGCCGAGCGCGATGGTGGCGGGGCTCTTGCTCTGCCGCGCCGCCGACGGCTACCTCGCCTTCCGCGCCCGCGACGTGGTGCAGGTGGAGGCGTGGTCCTCCTCCGCGCGCTCGCCCCACGCCCGGCTGGCGTTCGGCTACTCCCCCCAGCAGGGCCGCGCGCTGGTCTCCGCCGACGGCGACGCGGTGGGCGTGGACGAGGTCTCCGTCTTCGCCGAGCCCGCCACCGTCCTGGGCACCCCCGCGCTGCTGGAGCGCGCCATGGGCAAGAGCATCGCCGGCTTCGTCTTCGCCCGCGACCGGCTGTGGCCGCTCCTGCGCCTCTCGGAGTTCTCCCGCTTCCTGGTGGCGCACGGGGGGATGAGGTGACGCCCTCGCCGCTCAAGGGCGTGGCTCGCTGGCTCATCCTCCCCTCCAACGTGGCGGGGCTGGGGGGCGGCGCGCTGGTGATGCTCTACGCCTCCCTCACGCTGGTCATCCCGCCCGGCACGTGGAAGTGGTTCGCGATGATCGCCGGCTCCATCGTGGTCCTGTTCACCGTCCTCGGGGAGGGGATGGTGCAGCGCTACCTGCGCACGCTCGGCCAGCTGGGGGAGGGCGCGCTGCCGCCCACCGCCGAGAACCTCGGCCAGGCGGTGCGCGAGTCGTTCGCGTTCCCGGACCGCTCCTTCCTGATCAACCTGGTCCTGTGGGGCGCGGGCGCCACCCTCTGCGGCATCGCCTTCAGCCTCGTGCCCGCCGTCCACTGGCTGGACGCCGGCGCGCGCATCAGCGCCCTGGGCCTGACCATGGGGCCCATCACCTCCACCCTGGCCTACCTGCTGCTCCTGGGGCGCAGCCGGGCGGTGGCGGCGAAGGTCGCCGCCCTGGGCCTGACCACCGAACAGGTCACCGAGGTCTGGCCGCCCCGCCGCCGCCAGCTCCGCTCGCGCCTGGTGTGGTTCACCGCGGTGAGCGTGGCCACCCCCTCGCTCCTGATGGCGGACGTCTGGCTGCGGGAGATGCGGATGGGGACGGAGGCGGTGGCCGCCCTCCCGGACGCGGCGGCGCGGCTGGCGAAGGCGAACGAGCTGGCCGCCGAGGGCCGCTGGGACCTGGCGGCGCTGGTGGCCCTGGTGATCGGCATGGGCCTGGTCATCGCCTGGGTGGCCGGCAGCGCGATCAGCCGGCCCCTGCGCGCCATCACGGACGAGGCGCGCCGCATCGCCGCCGGCGACCTGGGCCGGGTGCTGTTCATCCCCGCCGAGGACGAGCTGTGGGCCGCCAGCGCCGCGCTCGCCGACATGCAGCGGGGCCTCACCGGCGCGCTCTCCCGGCTGCAGGGCGCGGCGCGCAAGCTCACCCGGTCCACCGACCAGCTGGGCGACGTCTCCTCCACCAACGCCTCCGGCGCCGACGAGCAGATGGCGTCGCTCAACGAGACCTCCGCCACCACCGAGGAGCTGGCCGCCAGCGCCGCGCAGATCGCCGAGAACGGCGCCCAGGTGGCGCAGATGGCGGAGCGCACCGCCGGCGCCGCCCGCGCCGGCCAGCGCAGCTGCCAGGCCTTCTCCTTCTCCATGGCCCGCATGACCCTGGACAACGACCGCATCGGCGCCGCGGTGGCCCGGCTCAACAAGCGCGTCCAGCAGATCGGCCAGGTGGTGGAGTTCATCCAGGGCATCGGCGACAAGGCGGACCTCCTGGCGCTCAACGCCGAGCTGGAGGGCACCAAGGCGGGCGAGGTGGGCCGCGGCTTCTCGCTGGTGGCGGCGGAGATGCGGCGGCTGGCGGAGACCGTGGTGGCCTCCGCCCAGGAGATCGTCCTGCTCATCACCGAGATCCGCGACCGCGCCAACGCCGCGGTGATGGCCACCGAATCCGGCATCAAGGCCATGCAGGCCGGCGCGGTGCTCGCCGACCAGCTGGTGGCCGCCCTCACCATCATCGTGGAGCTGGCGGACCGCACCAGCGAGGCGGTGCGCTCCATCTCCATCGCCACCCAGCAGCAGCAGTCCGGCACCACCCAGCTGGCCCAGGCGATGTCGGAGATCCTCCGGGTGACGGTGGAGGCGCAGGCCACCGGGTCGCTGACCGAGCACCACGAGGCGCTGAGCGCGCTCGCCGGGGCGCTGCAGCAGAACGTGGCGGCCTTCCGCATCCAGGCCGAGGAGGCGCGCGGTGGCTGACGCGCCCCAGGCCCCCCAGGCTCCGGAGAAGCGCGAGCTGTGGCGCGACGTGCGCGCGATGCGCCTCAAGCTCCTCCTCCCGCTATTGACCGTGGGGATGATCGTCGCGCCCTCCGCCAGCTACCACCTCAAGGTCACCGGCGACTGGAAGGCGGGCGTGTTCCGCCAGTTCGTGATGATCGTCGTCCCCTCGCTGGCCCTGGTGCAGTGGCTGGTGTGGACGCGCACCAAGGGCCGCCTCCCCACCGCGTGGGCGCTGGGCCAGAAGGGCCACCGGCCCCAGCGGTCGGAGCTGCGCCGGGCGCTGTTCGAGCTGGGCACCCTCCCTTCCTTCCTGTTCCGGGCGAACTTCGAGCACTGGTTCGTCGCGCTCTTGCTCATCACCGGGGCGATGGCGCTGCTCGTCCGGGGCGCGGACGCGGCCACGGAGCTGCGCATCCTGCTGGTGGGCCTGACCTTCAGCCCGTTCACCGGCGTGCTCGCGCGCTTCCTGGGGGCGGGCGGCACCCGGCCCATCATCCAGCGCATCATCGAGGAGGGCGTCCCCGCCGAGGACGTCTTCCGCGCCATCCCGCCGGACCGCCACCGGCTGCGCGGCCACCTGGTGCTGTTCGTGGCCGCCACGCTGATGTTCCCGGTCATCTTCGCCGCGGACGCGGCGTTCACCAGCGCCCAGCGCGCGGTGGAGGCCATCGTCAAGGCGCCGGACCTGGCGGAGCGCGAGGCGCTGGGGGAGGCGCTGGAGCGGGCGCCGCTGTGGCATCCGTTCGTCCTCTTCGGGTTCTCCGCCGCGCTCTCCATCGGCACCGCCTTCTACCTGGGCAGCCAGCTGCGGCGGCCGCTCCGCCGGATCGGCGAACAGGCGCTGTCGCTGGCGCGCGGGGCGACCTTCCGCCCGGAGGTGGTCCCCGCCGAGGACGAGGCCTGGGTGGTCTCCGCCGCCTTCACCCGCATGCAGGACGAGCTGAAGACCAACCTGGCCCGCCTCCACACCGCCGGGACCAGCCTCTCCGCCACCGGGCAGCAGCTCTCCTCCACCTTCGACGACCAGCGCCTGGGCGCCAACGAGCAGGCCTCCGCGCTCAACGAGACCTTCGCCACCACCGAGGAGCTGGCCCGCTCCGCCGCCCAGATCGCCGAGAACGCGCAGGAGGTGGCGGGGGTGGCGCAGAAGACGCTCAGCGCGGCGGTGGACGGCCAGAAGAGCTCCGAGCAGTTCTACGCCTCCATGCTGCGGATGAAGCTGGACAACCAGGCGGTGGCGGACTCGGTGGTCAAGCTCAACAAGCGGATGCAGCAGATCGGCAAGATCGTCGAGTTCATCAACGGCATCGCGGACAAGTCGGACCTGCTGGCGCTCAACGCCGAGCTGGAGGGCACCAAGGCGGGCCGGGTGGGCCGCGGCTTCTCGCTGGTGGCCGCGGAGATGCGGCGCCTGTCGGAGAACGTGATGCACTCCACCCAGGAGATCGGCCGGCTGATCCAGGAGATCCGCGACGCCACCAACGCCGCGGTGATGGCCACCGAGGCGGGCCTGAAGGCCACCGACGCCGGCGCCGCCAGCGCGGACCGGGTGCTGGAGAGCCTGCGCACCATCCTCGGGCAGGCCACCAACACCAGCGAGGCCGTCCGCTCCATCTCCCTGGCCACCCAGCAGCAGCAGTCCGGCACCAGCCAGCTGGCCGACGCCATGGCCGACATCCTCCGCGTCACCGAGCAGAGCGCGGACGCCACCCGACAGATGAACAGCGCCACCACCGACCTCTCCGCCCTGGCGCGCGAGCTGGCGGTGGTGGCGCAGACCTTGAGCCCGCGCCCGCCGACGGCCCTGACCCCGCGGCCGGGACGGACCACCAGCCCGCAGGAAGGAGCCGCCTGATGGCCTCCCCCCCCACCAAGCTCCACGCAGAGATCCGGGAGCGCGCCAGCACGCTGATCACCCCCGGCGTCATCAGCGGCATCGTCGGCGCCGTCCTCGCCGCCTACTACACCTACCTCACCATCGCCCGGCACCTCCCCGCCGGCTCCGGCATCACCTTCGGCCTGCTGATCCTCGTCACCGTGGCGGTGTGCCTGGCCGGCCTGCAGTGGCGCGCCCGCGCCAACCTGCGCGCGCTGCTGTCGCTGGCCCGCGGCCGGGAGGCGCTGCAGACCGCCTTGCTCCAGCAGGCCGTGAAGGAGGCGCTCACCGTCCCGGAGAAGCTGTTCCGCTACTCGCTCCTGGTCTGGGTGGTGGGCGGGCTGACGGTGGGCCTGGGGCTGAAGCTGCTCTACCCCGGCGTGCAGCTGGGCATCCCCGGCCGCTTCCTGGCGATGGCGCTGCTCTTCGGGCCGCCCACCTCGCTGCTGGGGTACTGCCTGATGTCGCTGCGCGCGCGGGAGCTGGTGCGCGTGCTCTGCCGCGCCGGGCTGAAGGCGGACGACGCCATCGCCGCGTTCCCGCCGCGGCGGGCGCAGATCCGCGGCCGGCTGGTGCTCTTCACCGCCATCTGCGTCATCTGTCCGGCGGCGCTCACCGCGGACCTCTCCTCCACCTTCGCGCGGCAGGGCTACGCGGAGGTGGTGCACGGCGCCTCGGAGCCCGCGCGGCGGGCGGCGGCGGCGGAGGTGCGGCGCGCGGCGATGGCCCAGGTGGCGACGATGGGCCTCCTGGTGTTCGGGCTGGCGGTGCTCACCGCCTACCTGGGCGGGACCGCGCTCGCCGCGCCGATGCGGGAGATCGCCGAAGAGGCCAGCGCCATCGCCGACGGGCGGGTGCAGACCCCGCGCGCCATCCCCGCCGAGGACGAGGTGTGGGCGGTGTCCGCCGCCTTCACCGCCATGCAGTCCCACCTCACCACCGTGCTCTCGCAGCTCAAGCGCGCGGGCATCCAGATCGGCAGCACCACCGAGCAGATCGTCGCCACCTCCGCCCGCTACGAGCACGGCGCCTCCGAGCAGGCGTCCGCGCTCAACGAGACCTCCGCCACCACCGAGGAGCTGGCCCGGTCCGCGCGGCAGATCGCCGAGAACGCCTCCTCGGTGGCGGACATCGCGGAGAAGACGCTCGCCGCGGCCCAGGACGGCCAGGCGTCCGCGGAGGCGTTCAGCCAGTCCATGGACCGCATGCGGCACGACAACCAGGCCATCGCCGAGGCGGTGGACAAGCTCAACAAGCGGGTCCAGCAGATCGGCCAGATCGTCGAGTTCATCAACGGGGTGGCGGACAAGTCGGACCTGCTGGCGCTCAACGCCGAGCTGGAGGGCACCAAGGCGGGCGAGGTGGGCCGCGGCTTCTCGCTGGTGGCGGAGGAGATCCGGCGCCTGGCGGAGAACGTGCTGGAGTCCACCAAGGAGATCGAAGGGCTGATCGACGAGATCCGCGAGGCCACCACCGCCGCCGTGGCCGCCACCACCGCCGGCGTGCAGGCCACCGGGGCGGGCAGCGCGCTCGCCTCCCAGGTGTCGGAGAGCCTCAAGGAGATCGTCTCCCTGGCCGGCCAGACCTCGGACGCGGTGCGCGCCATCTCGCTGGCCACCCAGCAGCAGCAGACCGGCACCGACCAGCTGGCGGAGGCGATGGCGGACATCCTCCGCGTCACCCAGCAGAGCCTGGCCGCCACCAAGCAGGTGAGCACCGCCAACGTCGACCTCACCGCGCTGGCGCGGGACCTCGAGGCGGTGGTGAGCCGGTTCGACATCCGGGAGGGGCGCTCGTGAACGAGTCCGCCCGCGAGAAGCTGCTCAAGCAGTTCCGGGACCTGGTCACCGAACGGCTCCAGCGCATCACCCGCCACGTCATCTCCCTGGAGGAGGGACCGGACGCGGAGGCGGGGCGGAGCGCGCTGCGCGACCTCCACGGGCTCAAGGGCGAGGCCCGCATGATGGGCTTTGCGGAGATCAACACCCTGGTCCACGAGATGGAGGACCTGGTGCGCACCACCGAGCCCTCCGGCTTCCGGCTCACCGGCGGCTCCATCGACGCGCTGCTGGTGGCGGCGGACGCGGTGGCGGTGCTCTCCGGCGCCACCTCCGGCACCCCCCCCGAGGTCTCCAAGCTCACCGAGTGGCTCAAGCAGCGCACCACCGCCGAGGCGCAGAACCGGCCCGCGCCGGGCACCGCGCCCCAGCCGCCCATGCCCGGCCACCCCGCCGGCTCCGCCGGGCCGCCGCACCAGCTCACCCCCGCGCCCGCGACGGGCGGACAGGCGCCGGCCCAGGTCGTCCAGGGTCTGCGCGCGGCCGCCGCCGCCCCGATGCCGGCCGCCGCGCCGCCGCCGCCTCACGCCGGCCCCCCGCCGCCGGCCGAGGCCAGGCCGCCCCCTGCGCCCAAGGGCGGCGAGGTGCGCGCGGACAGCGTCCGCATCTCGCTGCAGGCGCTGGACGCGCTCACCACCCAGGTGACCAACCTCAACCAGGTGGCGCGGCGCCGCGACCTGGCCTCCGCCCGCCGCATCGGCATGGTGCGCGAGCTGGCCTCCATGGCGCGCGCCGCCGAGGAGCTGGGCCCGGCGGGGACGGCGCTCTCCGCGCGCATCAACAAGGTGAAGGACCTGGCCGCGGAGCTGCACCGCGAGGCGAAGCTCCTGGCCAACGAGGAGCTGCGCTCGCTCACCCAGGTCTCCGAGGAGATCCAGGGCCTGCGCATGCTGCCCCTGTCGGTGCTGTTCGACCCGTTCCCGCGCAGCGTGCGCGATCTGTCCAAGGAGCTGGGGAAGGAGTCGCCGGAGCTGGTGATCGAGGGCGAAGCGCACAAGGCGGACCGGACGGTGGTGGAGGCGCTGCGCGACCCTTTGATGCACATGGTCCGCAACGCGCTGGACCACGGGCTGGAGCCGCGCGAGGAGCGCGTCCAGGCCGGCAAGCCGCCGCGGGGGCGGCTGGTGCTGCGCGCCACCCGCGAGGGCGACCGCATCGTCCTTCGCGTGGAGGACGACGGGCACGGCCTGGACCCCGCCCAGCTCCGCAAGGTGGCGGTGCGGCGCGGCTTCATGGACGAGGCCACCGCCCACGCGCTCTCCGACCAGGCGGCGCGCGACATGATCTTCCTCCAGGGCTTCACCTCCAAGGAGGAGGCCACCACCATCTCCGGCCGCGGCATCGGCCTGGACGTGGTGCGGGTGAGGATGCAGCTGCTGGGCGGCGACGTCTCCGTCATCTCCTCGGTGGGCAAGGGCACCGTGTTCGAGCTGCGGGTGCCCGTCTCCCTCACCGTGGCGCCGCTGCTGTTCATCCAGGTGGGCGAGGAGAAGCTCTCCCTCACCGCCGCCCACGTGGTGCAGGCGGTGAAGCTGGAGGCGAACCAGATCCAGGAGCTGGCCGGGCGGCCGGCGGTGAAGCTGCAGGACGAGGTGCTCCCGTTCGCCTCCATCGCCTCCATCCTCGGCATCGCCCCCGAGCGGCCGGCCAACGAGGGCGAGCTGGTGTTGCTGGTGCGCGGGCAGGGCGCCACCGCCGCCATCTCCGTCGACCGCGTGCTGGAGGAGCGCGTCCAGCCGATCCTGCCCCTCAAGGGCGTGCTGGCGCGCTTCGGCCACCTCTCCGGCGCCACCTCGCTGGCGGACGGGACGCTGGCGATGGTGCTCTCCGCCGCGCACCTGGTCTCCACCGCGCGCGGGGTGGCCACCTACCGCATCAACCAGGCGCCGCGCCCGGCCGAGGAGCGCCGCCGCCGGATCCTGGTGGTGGACGACTCGCCGCTCACCCGCGAGCTGATCTGTTCGCTGCTGGAGGCGGTGGGCTACGAGGTCGTCCCCGCGGCCGACGGGCAGGAGGCGTTCGACCGGGTGGGGAAGGAGACGGTGGACATGGTGGTCACCGACCTGGAGATGCCTCGCATGGACGGCCTGGAGCTGACCAGGCGCCTCAAGGGACATCCCACCTTGCGCACCCTCCCGGTGGTCATCATCACCACCCGCGGCAGCGAGGCGGACCGGCGGCGCGGCATGGAGGCCGGCGCGGACGGCTACGTGGCCAAGGGGGACCTGGCGAGGCAGGATCTGGTGGACGTGGTAGCCAGGCTTCTCGGCTAATCGTTCAAAATCGAGCTATTCGTGAGTTGCGGAATGAAATACCTTTTTAACCCTTGACGACGGGCGGGGTTAATCTCACGCACCCATGACCGCGACCAACTACTTCGAATCCCTCGGCTTCACCCTCGGCGTCGGGTTGGGGAAGGCCCGGGCCGCCACCGCCCGCGCCGCCGCCTTCGCCGCCCAGGCGAACCCGCGGCCGCTTGCGCCCGGCCGGAAGCGGACCGGCCCGCTGGGCGTGGGCGACCAGGTGATCTACCGCCAGGGCCGCGGCCAGTTCGTCGGGATGATCGTCCGCAAGGCCCTGGACGGCCGCTTCGTGGTCTCCCGCACCAAGGACGGCAAGCGGGTGCTCCGCCCGGCCGACCTCCTCAAGCGCACACCCTGAGGCCCGGCCGTTGCGCTCCCCTTCCGGTCTCGACTGGGGACGGTCCACGGTCGCGCCAGCGACCGATCATGTAAACCGCTATGCTCCGCTTTCCGGTTCTCGACCGGGGGGAGCATGGGCAAGAAGGTCGGAGTCCTGGTCGTCGACGATTCGCCGATCTGCCGCCAGCTGATCTGCGACGCGCTGGCGAGGGACCCGGACATGGAGGTGGTGGGCACCGCCGCGGACGGCCGCCAGGCGGTCGATCTCACCCTCAAGCTCAAGCCCAACGTCATCACCATGGACGTGGACATGCCGGTGATGGACGGGCTGACCGCCGTCGAGAACATCATGGCGGACAACCCCACGCCCATCCTGGTGCTCACCGCGGACCCGCGGCACCAGGCGCCGGAGCTGACGTGCAAGGCGCTGGAGGTGGGCGCGCTCGCGCTGCAGGTCAAGCCGTCCATGGACGCCGGGCCCGAGGCGTGGAACCTGGCGCGCGAGGTGAAGCTGCTCTCCTCGGTGCGCGTCATCCGGCACCTGCGCGGCGCCACCCGGAAGCGGCCCCCGCCGGCGCCCGTCTCCAGCCCGGCGCAGCAGCTGGCCTTCTCCTCCTCGCCGGTGGGCGTGGTGGCCATCGTCTCCTCCACCGGCGGCCCGCAGGTCATCCACAAGCTGCTCTCGGAGCTGCCGGGGGACTTCCCCGCGCCCCTCGCCATCGTCCAGCACATCAACGCCTCCTTCGCCGAGTCGCTCGCCGGGTGGCTGGCCGCCTCCTCCAAGCTGAAGGTGAAGCTGGCGCGCGACGGCGACTCGCTGCTCCCCGGCGAGGTCCTGATCGCGCCGCCGGCCAAGCACCTGATCATCCCGGTGCGCGGGCGGGTGTCGCTCCTGGCCGGCGATCCGCGCGACGGGCACGTCCCCTCCGGCAGCTCGCTCCTGGAGTCCGCCGCCAAGGTCTACGGGCGGCGGTCGGTGGGGATCGTCCTCACCGGGATGGGCAACGACGGCGCGGAGGGCATGGCGGCCGTCCGGGCCGCCGGCGGCAAGACGCTGGCGCAGAGCGAGGACTCCTGCGTGGTGTTCGGGATGCCGGGCGCGGCCATCGCCCGGAAGGTGGTGGACCACGTGGTCCACGGGGACGACTTCTCGCAGGCGCTGATCCGGCTGGCCAGGGGCGAGCCGGCGGCGGGGGCGAGGTAGCGCGCGTGGCCCGGGGGAACGCCCTCCAGCTGTCGCCGGTGGCGGCCTACGTGGCCGAGCGCACCGGCTCCTCGCTCTCCATCCAGCAGGTGGCCAGGCTCCGCGCCGTCGTCGACGCGCGGGTGGGCGCCATCTCCGAGGACGAGTACCTGGCCTACCTCCGGTCGCCGGCGGGCGCGGGGGACCTGGCGGACCTGATGGCCGCCATCGCCGTCCACAAGACGGACCTGTTCCGGGACGAGGTGCAGCTGCGGGCCTTCGAGCAGTCGGTGCTGCGGCCGCTGGCGCGCGTCACCACGCGCCCGTTGAACGTGTGGTCCGCGGGGTGCGCCACCGGCGAGGAGGTGGCCACGCTGCTCATCCTCCTCGCCGAGGCGGGCGCGCACGCGCAGAGCACCGTGCTGGGGACGGACATCTCGGAGACCGCGCTCCGGCAGGCGCGCGACCTGGCCTTCCACCCCGCCTCGCTCAAGCGCGTCCCGGAGGCCATCCGCCAGCGCTACTTCGTCAACCAGGGCGGGCAGGTGCAGCTGGTGGAGGAGCTGCGCGACCGCGCGCGCTTCGTCCGCCACAACCTGATGGACGCGCCCTACCCGGTGTCGCCGGCCGGCCAGGGCTTCGACGTCATCTTCTGCCGCAACGTGCTCATCTACTTCACCGAGGCCGCCTTCGACCGGGTGGTGGACGGCCTCACCGAACGGCTGAAGATGAGCGGCACCCTGGTGCTCTCCGCCGCCGAGCCGCTCCTGCGGCCCAAGGCGGGGCTGGCGCTGGTCAAGTGCGACGAGGCGTTCTTCTACGCCAAGCAGCAGCAGCCGCCGCCGGGGACCCCGCTCTCCACCGGGTTCACGCCCTCCCCGCGCCCGCCGCTTCACGTCCCGCGCCAGCCGACCCGGCCGGTGGAGACGCCGCGCGCGCCCATCCCCGCCACGCCGTCGCCGTACACGCCGCGGCACCCGATGCCGGCGATGCAGACGCCGCAGATCCCGATGCGCGCGGTGGTCCCTCCGCCGCCGGACGAACCGGCGGTCGAGGCGCGGAAGATCTTCGAGCTGGTGCTGGACTGGGCGGCCGCCGGGGACGCCGAGCCGCAGACCGAGCAGGGCCTGCGCAAGTGCCTCTACCTGGACCCGCACTTCGCGCAGGCGCGCTACCTCCTGGGGATGCTGCTCGAGCAGCGCGGCGAGCGCGCCGAGGCCGCCACCGAGTACCGGCGCGCGGCCGCGGCGCTGCGGGAGGGCAGGTCCCGCCACACGCCCTTCTTCCTCAACGACGAGCGCCTGCAGGTCGCCTGCAAGATCGCGCTCGACCGGCTGGGGTTCCGCTAGCCGGCCAGGCCCGCGCCGGACCCCCACCGTCTCCTGCGCGGCGCACTGCGCGGTGTGGTCCGGCGCGCAGCACTCCACGTCCGTCTTCATCACGTCTCGACACGTCGTCGCCCTCTCGGCCACGCCTCCTCTGCGTCAAAGTGGGGATGCTATGGTCGGCGTGGAGAGGCGCCGACGTCTCCATGCCCGATCTCCCGCCCGGCCTCCGTCCCCTGAGCGACTACGCGCGCGAGCGGCAGTCGATGACGCGCGAGCAATTCCTGGCCGCGCACGCCACGCCGGTGCTGATCGTCCCGGTGGTCGCGCCGCTCCAGGACGACGAGCACTTCAGCACTCGCAAGGTCCCCACCGCGTCGGCGATGCCGGCGGCCGAGGTCGCGCCGCCGCCGCCGCCTCCTCCCGCGTGGGCGGCGGTGAAGGTGCAGAAGCGGGCGGGCGACGCGTTCCCCAACTTCATCTGGGTGGGGCGCGAGGGGAAGTGCGACATCACCCTGCCGTTCGAGGGCGTCTCCAAGCTGCACGGGCAGTTCATCCGCCGGGGGGACGGCGAGATGGAGCTTCTGGACACCAGCTCCGCCAACGGGACGTACCTGGACGGCAAGCGGCTGGAGGACAACGCGCCCCTGGCGGTGAGGGACGGGGCGAAGATCCAGATGGGCGTGCTGACGATGACGTACCGCACCGCCGAGGGGTTCTGGGACGCGCTGGCGGCGTTCGCCCTGGGGAGCCCTCCGTGACGGGGCCGGCCGCGCACCCGGACCGCTCGACGCTGGAGCGGCTGTCGCGCGGCGAGCTGCCGGCGGACGAGGCGGAGCGGGTGCGCCGGCACGCGGCGGGGTGCTCGGCGTGCAGCCGCGCGTTGTTCCAGGCGGCGACGGGCGCGGGCGACGATGGGGTCACCGCGCAGGTGCCGCCCCCGGGCGAGGCGCAGCTGGCGGCGCTCAAGGCGGAGGCGCCGGACGCGCTGGCGCAGCTGCCGCGCGGGAGCAGCATCGGGCGGTACGTGGTGCTGGACCGGGTGGGGTCGGGCGGGATGGGAGTGGTGTACGCGGCCTACGACCCGGAGCTGGACCGGCGGGTGGCGATCAAGCTGCTCCAGTCGCGGAGCGGCGGCAGCGGCGGTTCGGCGACGAGCCCCTCCGG
>DASRBA010000041.1:0-43636 GCA_035637895.1 Myxococcaceae bacterium | reverse complement strand
GTTGCGCAGGCCGTGCTTGTTGACGATCTCGTGCAGGTGCGGCCGGGCGATGCCCGCCAGGCGCGCCGCGCGCGAGAGGTTGCCGTCCGACCGCTTGAGGATCTCCGCGAAGTACTCGCGCACGAAGGAGCCGAGGAGCTTCTCCTTGGCCTCCTTGAACGGGAGGTCCGCCAGCTCGCGGGTGGCGCCGCGCTCGGCGCCCAGCGGCACCATCTTCGGGCTGGAGCCGCGGCGGATCGGGGTGGGGGTCAGCTCCGGATCGGCGCCGGCCACCGCGCGCTCCACCAGGTTGCGCAGCTCGCGCACGTTGCCCGGCCAGACGTGCTTGCGCAGCGTCTCCAGCACGTCCGCCGGCAGCTCGAAGTCCGGCCGGCCCAGCTGGCGCGCGAAGTTGGTGCAGAGCAGCTCCAGGTCGTCCAGGCGCTCGCGGAGCGGCGGCACGGTCACCATCACCACGCCCAGGCGGTAGAAGAGGTCGAGGCGGAAGTTGCCGTTCTGGACCTCCTTCTCGAGGTTCCGGTGGGTGGCGGCCACCACGCGCACGTTCACCTTGCGCTCGGTGGTGTCGCCCACGCGCTTGATGACGCCGGTCTCCAGCACGCGCAGCAGGCGCGGCTGCAGCTCCATCGGCAGCTCGCCCACCTCGTCGAGGAAGATGGTCCCGCCGTCCGCCAGCGCGAAGGCGCCCTCGCGGTCGCCGGTGGCGCCGGTGAAGGACCCCTTCACGTGGCCGAACAGCTCGGACTCGATCAGGGTCGGCGCGACGGAGGCGCAGTCCACCACCACGAAGGGCTTCTTGGACCGCTTGGAGCTCTGGTGGACGCCGTCCGCCAGCACCTCCTTGCCGGTGCCGGTCTCACCCAGCAGCAGGACGGTGGAGTCGGTCTTCGCCACGCGGGAGAGGGCGGAGAACAGCTCGCGCATCGGCTTGGAGACGCCCAGCGCGCGGCCGAACTTGGTGGGCACGTTGACGTTGCCCTCGGCCTCCGTGGAGGCGATCACCAGGTTCGTGCGGCCGACGCTGAAGCGCGTGCCCTCGCGAGCGGTGAAGCTCTCCACCTTGGCGTGGCCGAGGCGGGTGCCGTTCCGGGAACCCTGGTCCTTGACGAAGATGCCGTCCGGGCGGACCTGGATCTCCAGGTGGTAGCGCGACACCGTGTTGTCGGTGAGCTGGAGCTGGCAGTCCGCGTGCGTGCCGACGAAGACGGAGCCGGTGAGCAGCGCCTCCTTGCCCATGTCCGGGCCGTCGACGACGACGAGCCGGAGCTTGGGAGCCGCGGAGGGAGAGGCGTCCATCCGGATCATGGAGCCGTGAACGTCGATCGGAGAGGTGCTACCGCCCTGAACGGAGGGCCGCTGCAGAGGAGAGGTCACTGGTGGGGCTCCTGGGGACAGAGGAGGCACTGAGCCCACATAGCGAACAGCGTGCCAGATGCAACTGGTCGCGATCACAGGTGTCCGGGCGACCTGATGACACTGTATGCGCGCGCGCGCACACTCCACCCGTCCGAAAATCGGTCAAAGGGCGCAAGGGGGCTGACGCGTTGTCAGTCACCACTGACAGTGGAGTGCGCGCGCAGGCTCGCGACGCTGCTCCGAGGTCAGGGCAACACCAGATTTTCGGCGGTTGGCCGCCCGCAGTTGCGGCACGCGGAATGCTCAGGGGGTTTACCGGAACTCGAACGAGGGAGGCCTGGAACGAGACCGAATCGCTAGGAGAGGAAACTCAGGGACACCGGCCGCCCGCGCTTCCGCGCATCCGTCGCGCCGAAAGACGCGGGCGGTCGGACGATTCTGGATCTGGCTGGATCAGATCCGGATGACGTCCGGCGCCTGGCGAAGCAGGTGGTCCAGCCACAGGTTCGAGAGCTTCTCGAGGACGCCGTTGGCCTTCAGCCGGGCGTTCAGGTTGACGAAGTCCACGTGGTCCAGCTTCTGGTCCTGGTTGAAGCAGGAGAACACCACCGTCTCCTTGCCGGTCGCCGGGTCCACGTGCTTCTGCAGGCACTGCGCGCAGATCTCCTTCATCATGCACTGCATCGGCGAGTTGATGGAGCCGATGGCCTCGTGCCCGGGCTTGAGGTACGGCTGGAGCACGGTGTGCCGCGACTCCTTCACCGCGCGCATCATCCGGTCCGAGCCGATGGCGATGATCCGGTCCACCTCGGAGAGCGGGGCGATGGGTTTGATGGCCAGCTCCCCCTTGCCGTAGGCGAGGATGGCCTGCACCACGTTGCCCAGGAAGGTGGCGTCCTGCGGGCGGCGCGGGTGGATCAGCTCGCCCTGGTCCACCGACCAGACGACCTGGTCCGTCCCGGCCTCGATGTCGTCCTGCTTGAAGAGGTCCACCTTCTGCCGGTAGCCGGCGAAGTAGATGACGCGGCTGCCGGCGGCCTTGAGGGCCCGGGCGATGGAGAAGAGCACCGCGTTGCCCAGGCCGCCGCCGGCCAGCAGCACCGTCTCTCCCTTGGGGATCTCGGTGGGCGCGCCGGTGGGGCCCATGAGGACGACGGGCTCGCCGGGGCGGAGCGCGGCGCAGAGGCGGGAGGATGACCCCATCTCCAGGACGATGGTGGAGAGCAGGCCCTGCTCGGCGTCCATCCACGCGCCGGTGAGCGCCAGGCCCTCGGTGGCCAGCTTCGTGCCGTGCACCACCCGCGCCTGCGTCTCGTAGTTCTGCAGCCGGTAGAACTGGCCGGGCTGGAAGTGGCGCGCGGCGAAGGGCGCCCGGACCACCACCTCCACGATGGTGGGGGTGAGCCGGTTCACCGCCACCACGGTGGCGCGGAAGGCGTCGTCCAGGGTGGCGAAGAGCGCGCCCAGGTGCTTGTCGCGCTCCTGCTGCTGCGCGGCGTCCCACGGGTCGAGCGCGGCGAAGTCCCTGGCGAACAGCCGCAGCACCTCCGGGTAGCCGTCCTTGGCGGAGGCCATGGCCTTCACCACGTTGCCGGCGTACGTCGGGTGGTTGTCGCCGTAGAAGGTGACGTAGCGGCCGTCGCGAGCGTAGGAGGTGAAGAAGCCGGGCTTCTTGCCGAGGTCCTCGTGGCCCGCCACCGGGTGGAGCTGGAGATCCGGGCTCAGCTCGTGGCCCTGGAAGAAGTAGCGGTCCTTGTCCAACTGGAAGGTGCCCGGCCGCTCCTTCTCGTACGTCACGTTGGGCGAGGTGCCGGCGGCGACGCAGACGGTCCGCGCCGGGAGCTCCAGGAATTCGCCGGAGCCCTTGAGCTTGCCGTCCTTCATCGCCATCCGCTCGAACTTGAGCGCCTTCACCGCGCCGTGCTCGTCGGGGACGGCCTCGGTGGGGCTCATCCGTTCGATGAAGCGGATGCCCTCCTCCAGCGCCTTGGCCACCTCTTCGTGGTTGAGGCGGTAGGCGGGGGACTCGGTGAGCGTGCGGCGGTAGCAGATGGAGACGCCGCCCCACTTCCGCACCAGCGAGATGAAGTCGGGCGGCTCGCCGGCCCTGGCGGCGCGCTCGCGCTCGGCGCGGACGGCGCGGCCGTGCTCGAGGAAGGTCTCGAAGATGCGCCGCTCCTCGTCGTCGAAGCGCTCGAAGCCGCGGTCGAGGCCGCCCTCGGAGGTGAGCACCTCGTAGCGCTGGAGCACCTTCTCCACCTGCACCGGGTAGTAGGCGAGCAGCTCGGTGGCGGTGTCGATGGCGGTCAGCCCGCCGCCGATAACGATGGCCGGGAGCTGCACCTGGAGGTTGGCGAGGGTGTCCCGCTTGAACGCGCCGGTGAGCTGGAGCGCCATCAGGAAGTCGGAGGCCTTGCGGATGCCGCGGATGAGGTTGTTCTTGAGGCCGATGACGGTGGGCTTGCCCGCGCCGGTGGCGATGGCGACGTGGTGGAAGCCCAGGTCCCAGGCGTCCTCGAGGGTGAGGGTGCCGCCGAAGCGGACGCCGCCGTAGATGCGGAGGTTGTCGCGGCGGGCGAGGGTGAGGTGGAGGAGGGTGAGGAAGTTCTTGTCCCAGCGGACGGTGATCCCGTACTCGGAGACGCCGCCGAAGCCGGCGAGGACGCGGTCGTCCAGCTCGGAGGCGATCTGCGCGAAGTCGCGGATGGGCGTGAGCGGCGCGCCGTTCTTGCCGGTGAGGGCATCCGGGAACGGTTCGATCTTCAGGCCGTCCACGCCGGCGACGCCGAAGCCCTCGTTGAGCAGGTAGTGGGCCAGGGTGTAGCCGGCGGGGCCCATGCCGACGACCAGCACGTTCTTGCCGAGGTAGGGCAGCGCGTGCGGGCGGCGGACGGCGAGCGGGTTCCAGCGGGTGAGCAGGCCGTAGAGCTCGAAGCCGTAGGGGAGCGCGAGGACGTCGGTGAGGGCGGACGTCTCGATCTGCGGGATGTTGACCGGATCCTGCTTCTGGTAGATGCACGACTTCATGCAGTCGTTGCAGATGCGGTGACCGGTGCCCGGCATCATCGGGTTGTCGAGCGCGATCATCGCCACCGCGGCGACCGAGTCGCCCTCGCCCTTGAGCAGGTGCGCTTCCGAGATGCGCTCGTCGAGCGGGCAGCCGGTGAGCGGGATGCCCAGCGGGTTCTTCTTGAAGGTGTTCCCTTCCGCGGCCGGGTCCTTGGCGGGGATGCCGCGGGCGCAGGAGTCCTTCTCGCGCTCGTGGCAGAGGATGCAGTACTCGACCTCCGCCATGACGCGGCGGGTGCCGTAGCGGCGGTCGGTGAGCTTGAAGCCGTCGCGGCGGCGGAGGTGGTGCTCGTGGCCCTCGGCGGCCTCGGGGAGCGCGGGGTCGGGGTGGTGGAGCTCCACCAGCTTGTCGAAGACGAGCGGCTTGGGCTGGACGTGGGTGGCGTACTTCTCCAGCTCGCGGCGCGCCTGGGGGTGCAGCGCGCGGGCGAAGGTCCAGCGGTCGAGGAGGGAGATCAGGCTGCGGACCTGGGCGAGGTCGTCGCCCGGCGCGAGGAGATCGGCGAGGAGCGCCTTCTGGAGCGCGGCCCAGCGGTCGCGGAGGCCCGGGGGCTCCTGCTTGAGCTGGCCGGAGAAGAGGCGCTCGAATTCGAGGAGGGAGAGGACGGCCTCGGCGACGTCGCGCTCGGGGTCGTCGGTGGAGGGGAAGCCCAGCTTCAGGAGCGTGGAGACCTTGGCGGCGAGGGCGGGGAGCTCGGCGACGGTGGGGCGGTCCGGCGCGCCCTTCTTGAAGACGCGGCGGGTGATGAACTCGCGGCGGAACTCGAAGAGGCGGAGCTCCTTCTGGAGGCGGGCGGCGAGCGCCTGCTGCTCGGCGGTGACGCCGAACAGGCGGCCGAGGAAGGTGGAGACGTGGCGGGCGACGGCGATGAGGAGCGCGGCCTCCTCTGGAGGCTTGAGGCCCTGGCCGGCGGCGGCGCGGTAGGCGTCGAAGCGCTGGGCGAGGGCGGCGTCGGCGGCAGCCAGGTCCGCGAGGAAGCGCTCGTGCAGGCGCTTGAGGCCGGACGGGCGGTAGAGGTCCTCGAACGTGAAGCCGTCGAGGCCGAGGTGCAGCGCTTGAGACTGGGCGAGCGGACGCGCGGAGGCGGTGGTCATCGATGAGGGACGGGGCGACGGAGAACCCCGGGTCCGGGGCAGCCTATTTCAGCCGCCCCGGGCTTGCTCCCTCAAAACACGAAGGGGAAGGTGATCGGCGCCTGCTCCGCCGAGTGCTGGGGGAACTTCCATCCCTGGATGGCGCGGGTCACGCAGTGGGCCAGCTCGGAGCCGGAGAGGTCGCCGGGGAGGGCCTCCACGCTGTCGGTCTCGCCGGAGGGCATCACCGTCCAGCGCATCAGCAGCTTGCCGGAGAGGCCGGGGTCGGATTCACGGGCGGTGTCCAGGCACTTCACCACCTGGTCCTTGTTGGCGACGACCACCTGCATGATCTCGCTCTGCCCGAGCTGGGCCTTGGGCGCCTTGGTTGGCGGCGCGGGCGGGACGTAGACCGTCTTGTTCGACTTCGACGGGCGCGGCTTGTCCTCGGCCGGCGCCGGGCCGAAGGCCTGGTCGAACGCGTCCGCGACCTCGGGCGTGCTGGCGGGCTCCGCCGGTGGCGGGGCGCTGGTCTCGATGACCTCGGCGTCGGCGTCCTCGGTCGTCTCCGCCTTTTCCTTCTTTGGAGCAGGAGCGGGAGTCGAGGTTGGGCGCGCGTGGTGCGGTTCGGGCTTGTGCTCGGCGACGACCGGCTCCGGCGCGGGTGGCGGCGGTGGGGCCTCGACCTTCGGGGCGACCGGAGCCGGAGGCGTGGGGAGCGGCGCGCTCTGGACGACTGGCGGCAGCGGTGGCGGCGGTGAAGCCGCTGGAGCGCTGGTCCCCGGCAAGAACCGGAGCAACTGCACCGCGAACAGCCCCACCAGCGCGCCCCCGGCGATGGCGCCGATGGTGGCGGAGAGACCGACGTAGAGCGCGACGCGCCCGTGGCTCACGCCCTGTCGGATGGCTGGAGCGGGCGCCAGCGGAGGCGGAAGTGTCATCGCCGGCGCGGGCGGAGGCGTGGGCACGACCGGCGCGGGTCCCTCGATGAATGCCTTCAGCGCCTCCGCCACGCTTGGCGCGGCGACCAGCTCCTGCTGTGGAACCGCCGCCGTGAGATCCGCGGGCGCGGCCGGAGCCGGAGCCAGCGCCTCGGCGAGCCTGGGGACGCGGCAGATCGGCATCCACCCCGTCAGCCCCTCGCTCCAGCACGCCGTGTCCGGCCCGATCTGCCCGGAGGCCCAGCGCTCCCGCACCTCGTCCAGGTCGAACGGGCCCGAAGGCCTCCCTCCGTTCGCCAGGAACCACTCCACCGGCTCGGCGCTCTCGCGCGCGCGGGCCAGCTCGTCCTCCGCCAGCCGCTGCACCTCCGACCGCGCCACCAGCGAGTGCAATCGCTCACCCGCGGCCGCCACGGACTCCGCCACCGCCCCTGCCCGAGGCGCCGGGCTCACGACCCGACTGAACGCCGAATCCAGCTCGTCCTCCGACAAGTCATCCAGCAACTTCGATGCGTCCTCACCGACCGGTTCCATCGCCCGTTCCTCCCCAGCTGGCCGCAAAGCTAGGGACGGGCCCTCCGGTCGCCACCTGACCTGTCCGGGAGTAGCCACTCCGGTGTCGGTTTACGGACTACTCCCCCGACACAAATCCCTCCATGATGCGCCGCCGATGGCCGAGTCCCCGTGGCGCCGCTTCTGGGAGAAGGGTCTGCGCGACACCGGCCGCGACGTGTGGCTCTCCGCCTCCGCGCTGGCGGTGGGCGCGAGCGCGCTCGCCTACGCCATCCACGACAACAACGGGAACCAGTCCCCCACGGCGATCGCGCTGCTCACGGTCGCCATCCTCTGCGCGGCGTTGGCGGTCCTCCACCCGCAAATCCCCTTCGTCGAGCGCTGGGGCGACCGGCCGGCGATGCTCATCCTCACCCTCGCCATCGTGGGTGAGATGGGCCTGGCGTTCATCACCTCGCCCGGGATCTATCTGCGCGTCCAGCCGATGACCTTCGTCATCCATCACCTGCTGGTGGCGGTGGCGGCGGTGCTGGCGGGCGCGCAGCTGGCGGAGAAGCCGTGGCTGGGGCGGACGGGGATGGCGCTGGTGCTGGGCGTGAGCTTCGCGCTCGGGATCTGGATGGTGATCTCCTCGCCGGCGCCCGCCATCGACGCGTGGTACTGGCATCGGACCGCTCTCCAGGCGCTGTTCAAGGGCGTGGACCCGTACTCCATCAGCATGCCGAACATCTACGGGCACACCGCGTTCTACGGGGAGGGCCTCGCCACGCCGACGCAGGTGAACGTGGGGTACCCGTACCCGCCGCTCAGCCTGCTCATCGCGGTGCTGGGGAACCTGTTCGGCGACTACCGGATGGCGAACGTGGCGGCCATCACCGCCGCCGGCGGGCTGATCGCCTGGATGCGGCCGGGGCGGATCTCGCGGGCGGCGGCGATCCTCTTCCTCTTCTCGCCGCGCGAGCTGTTCGTCGTCGAGCAGGGTTGGACCGAGGGCCACGTGGTGCTGATGCTGGTGGGGGTGGTGTTCGTGGCGGCCCGCTCGCCGCGGTTCCTCCGGTGGGCGTTCGGCGCGCTGGTGGCGGTGAAGCAGTACGGCGTGCTCACCACGCCGCTGCTGGCGCTGGTGGTGCGGCCGGGCAAGGAGTGGGCGCGGGTGGTGGGCGGGGCGGCGGCGCTGGCGCTGCTGCTCACCGTGCCGATGGCGCTGTGGGACGTGCCGGGCTTCATCAAGTCCGTGGTGCTGTTCCAGGCCAAGCAGCCGTTCCGGGCCGAAGCGCTCAGCTACGTGGCCTGGACCGCCAGGCCGGACGGAGTGCCCAGGCTGCCCTTGTGGTTCAGCTTCGCCGTGCTGCCGGTGCCCCTGGCGCTGTCGCTGTGGAGATCGCCGAGGACGGCGGCCGGCTTCGGGGTCTCCAGCGCGTTCGCGTACGTGATGTTCTTCGGGTTCGCGAAGCAGGCCTTCACCAACTACTACTTCATGGTGCTGGCGGCGCTCTGCGCCGCGCTGGCCGCGCTGGCGCCGGAGGCTCCTCGTTCGCAGCCCGAGGCGACGGGATGACGGCGACGCCCGCGGAGTGCAACGCGTGCGGCGGCGCGCTGCAGCCGCGGCTCGGCTCCGTCGTCGACACGCACACGCGCGAGGCGTTCTCGATCCTGGCCTGCGAGCGGTGCGGGCTGGGGCACACCTCGCCGGTGCCGGAGGACCTGGGGCCGTACTACGGCCGCGCGTACCACGGCGGGCGGCACGGGGTGACCGCGGCGTACTGCGCGTGGCGGCGGGTGCGGATGGTCCAACGCGCGCGGGCGGCGTCGGCGCCGAGGACGCTGCTGGACATCGGTTGCGGGGACGGGACGTTCCTGCTGGCGGCGCGGAGGCGCGGGTGGGAGGTGCGGGGGATCGAGAAGTACCCGGAGATCGCGCGGCGGGCGGGGCTGGAGGTCCAGGAACGGGTGGAAGACGTCCAGGGCACGTTCGGGTGCGTGACGCTGTGGCACTCGCTGGAGCACGTGCCGGATCCGCGCGCGACGCTGTCCCGCGTGCGAGATCTGATCGCGCCGGAGGGCTCGCTGGTCATCGCGGTGCCGGACTGGGGCGGATGGCAGGCGGGTGTGTTCGACGAGGCGTGGATCCACCTGGACGTGCCGCGGCACCTGTTCCACTTCAGCGGCCGTTCGCTCACGGCGCTGCTGGAGCGGTGCGGGTTCTCGGTGGCGCGGACCTGGCACCAGGAGCTCGAGTACGACTGGATGGGGTGGGCGTGGAGCGGGTTGAACGCGCTCGGTCCAACGTGGAGCAACGCGTTCTTCTCCGCGCTCACCTTCAAGCGGAGCGAGGCGAGCGTCGCTGTCACCGCGGGAAGCGTCGCGCTCGGAGGGGCCATGCTCGGGCTCTCACTCCCGGCGGTCGCGGCCGGCACCCTCGCCGGTCGCGGCGGGACGCTGGTGGTAGCGGCGCGCCCACGCCCTTAAGGCGTACGGCGACGGCGAGAGAGCGCGAGAGCCTTTTGCATGTTGGTGATGCACCAGCGGTAGCAACTCCACTTGCCACGACCGTCGGGAGGGTTGGCGTTGCGGAGCACGGCGATCGTCTTCGAGCTCAGGATCAAGTCCTGCACTTCCGGTCGGAGGCTCCCGATGTCCTTGTACAGACTGCCAAGGTTGCTCATCGCAGCGCCGGCACGCATGGATGCATGGTGGGTCAGCGAGAGCAATGTTTCCGCTTGTTGGACGGTGAGGGCGGGACCCAGAAACCGTGTGCTACTCAGACCCGCGAGTGCAACTCCCTCATCGGCATCGCCGACGAGCGTCCAGATGATCTTGGCATAGGCAGGTGCGTCCTTCGGACTGTTGTTCACGAGGAACGGATGAAGGGTCTGACCAAGCGCCCATCGCCAGAGGACGTCACGACGGCGCGAACGCCACAAGCGGAAGAAATGGCGGCGAAACAGTTGCTTGGGCAGGTGCCAGAAGGCCGGAGACCGGACGATCGCCAATTGTGCCTTCTTGTCGGCGGTGTTCAGCAGCGTGACAACAAGGCGAGAATCGATCTGGTAGCGGTCTTGTTGGAGACCCCTATACGCAAGGGTCCAATCAGGGCCTGATTTGAGGAGCAGCAGGACCGTGATGGCCGTATCGAGCTTTCGCCTCGGTATCTGATCGGACGAGAGCGAAAGGATTTGATCCGCCGCGAGATCGCGTTCCATCAGTTGAACCAGGTCACGGTTTTGTCCGTGGAGCACCGAAAGCCGGTGTAACCGAAGTACTTGCAGTCCGCCTGGCACGTCGCGCGGGTATCGGAGGTTCGGACTCCACTGCCACCCGGTATTTCCCGCGGTATCGACAGCGGGTTGGGTCCCAACCCTTTGGCAAAGCACAGGCAGCCACGGCAGAGATTCGGTGGATCGTTCGGCGCCGTGTCGACGGGAGGCGTTCCCGCCGTCGGGTCAGGAAACTGCTCGGCACCCACTATGACTGTTCCTACCGCGACGGTGACCACCGCTGCCGTCGCGATGGTCGCGGCGGCGGTTCCGGCCCCTGCGGCCAGTGGCAACGCGACAGGTACATCCTGGTACGGTCCCTTTGCAGGCCGCATCATTCGCGGCGGTGCCGCACACCCGAGCAGTAAGAGCACTCCGAACACTTTGCGCATCGTGCCCTCCAGAGCAGATCTTATCCTGCTAGCGACTCGCACTCGCTAGAGCTCCGGCAGCGCGGAGTCCGCCAACGCTTTGCCCGCGAGATCCTTCGGCGACAGCTTCGGCTGCTCCACCGGCCAGGGGATGGCGAGCTGCGGGTCGTTCCAGAGGATGGTGTGCTCGTGCTCCGGCGAGTAGAAGTCGGTGCACTTGTAGGCGACGTCGGCGGAGTCCGAGAGGACGCAGAAGCCGTGCGCGAACCCGGGCGGGACCCAGAGCTGCCGGCGGTTGTCCTCGGAGAGCTCCACGCCGACCCACTTACCGAAGGTGGCGGATCCGCGCCGGACGTCCACCGCCACGTCCCAGATGCGGCCGGCGAGCGCGGACATCAATTTTCCCTGCGCGCGCGGCTGCTGGTAGTGCAGGCCGCGCAGGATGCCGCGGGCGGAGCGCGAGACGTTGTCCTGCACGAATGGGCCCGGGATGCCCGCGTCCGCGTAGCGCTGCTGGTGGTAGGCCTCGAAGAAGAAGCCGCGCGCGTCGCCGTGGACCTTCGGTTCGACGATCAGCACGCCGGGCAGCTCGGTGGGGAGGACGTTCATTTCTCGATCAAGTCCATCAGGTAGCGGCCGTACTCGTTCTTCTTCATCGGCTCCGCCAGCCGAGCCACCTGCGCCGCGTCGATGTACCCCATGCGGTAGGCGATCTCCTCCAGGCACGCCACCTTCAGCCCCTGCCGCTCCTCGATGATCTGGATGAAGTTGGACGCCTGCATCAGCGATTCGTGCGTCCCGGTGTCCAGCCACGCGTAGCCGCGGCCCATCAACTCCACGCGGAGCTGGCCGCGCCGGAGGTACTCGCGGTTCACGTCGGTGATCTCCAGCTCGCCGCGCGCGGACGGCTTCAGCTCCGCCGCGATGTCCAGCACCTGCCGGTCGTAGAAGTACAAGCCGGTGACGGCGTAGTTCGAGCGCGGCTGCTTTGGCTTCTCCTCGATGCCCACCGCGTGGTTCTGTGCGTCCAACTCCACCACGCCGTACCGCTCCGGGTCCTTCACGTAGTAGCCGAACACGGTGGCGCCGGAGGGGTGGGCGGCGGCGCGCTGCACCAGCTCGCTCAAGCCCGCGCCGTAGAAGATGTTGTCGCCCAGCACCAGCGCCACACCGGAGTCGCCGACGAACGGGCGGCCGATGACGAAGGCCTGGGCCAGGCCTTCTGGCTTCGGTTGAACCGCGTATGCGAAGCGCACGCCCCACTGTTCGCCGCTGCCCAGGAGCTCCTCGAAGCGCGGGAGGTCCGAGGGGGTGGAGATGATCAGGATCTCCCGGATCCCCGCCAGCATCAGCGTGGAGAGCGGGTAGTAGACCATCGGCTTGTCCCAGACCGGGAGCAGTTGCTTGCTCACCACGCGCGTGAGCGGGAACAGGCGCGTTCCCGAGCCACCAGCGAGGACGATCCCCTTCATGCGCGACCCCTCCAGGCGGCGTGAAAGCGTCGCAGGGATTCGAGGAGCGGGAGCGGCTTGGCGTCAAGCGCAGCCGCCGCCTTGTCCGACTTCAACCCGCTCCGCTTCGGGCGCGGGCTGGCGAGACCTGCGTCGGACAGGAGCGAGGGCTGGATCAACGACGGGTCGAAGCCGAAGACGCCGCACAGCGCCCGGCCGAATTCCACCCGGTTCACCACCGCGCCGCCGCAGGTGTTCCAGATCCCCTGGCGCCTGGTGAGGGCGAGCTCCACCACCATCTCCGCCACGCTGTCGGCGAGGGAGGGGGAGACGAATTGGTCCTCGAACAACTTCACCTTCTCGCCCTTCTCCAGCTTCGAGAGGAGCCACGCGCCGAAGTTGAGGCGAGCGGCGGGAGGCCAGCCGTAGACGACCGCGGTGCGCGCGATGGCCCAGGAGGGCGCCAGCGTCCGCACCGCGAGTTCCCCGGCGAACTTGCTGGCGGCATACGCGCCGCGCGGGTTCGGGATGTCCTCTTCGGAGTATGGGCCGGCCTCGCCGTCGAACACGTAGTCGGTGGAGATGGCCACCAGGTGCGCGCCGACGCGGCGGGCCTCGCGAGCGATGAGCTCGGAGGCGGTGACGTTGTGCGCCCACGCGTCCAGCGGCGCGCGCTCGCAGGCGTCGACCTCGGTCATCGCGGCCGCGTGCAAGATCGCATCTGGTCGTGCCGCTTCAACCGCACGCGCGACATCCTCCGCACGCGTGAGATCCGCGGCGATGTACGTGAATTGCGCGCTTGCGCGCGGAGAGTCACCCTGCGCACCGCGCACGCGCTCACCGTTGGACTGGGCATGCGCGCGCGGCGGTCCGCGACCGGCACCGGTGACCACGTGCCCGGCCCTCACCAGCGCCGCGCAGGCGCGACTCCCGACCAACCCATTCGCGCCGGTGACGAGGACGCGCATGCGCTCAGCGGCCGAGCCGCGCCCGGTACTGCGTCTCGTAGTACTCGCGGTACGCGCCGCTCATCACCCGCTCCCACCACGGCCGCCGGTCCACGTACCAGCGCACCGTCTCCTCCAACCCCTGCTCGAACGTCCTCGCCGGCCTCCACCCCAGCTCCCCGCGGATCTTCGCCGAGTCGATGGCGTACCTCCGGTCGTGCCCGGGCCGGTCCTGCACGAACTTGATCAGCAGCTCCGGCTTCTTGAGCAGCCCGAGGATGGTGCGGACGATCTCGATGTTCGGCTTCTCCCCTCCGCCGCCGACGTTGTAGACCTCTCCCGCCTTCCCCCGCTCCAGCGCCGCCACCAGCGCCTCGCAGTGGTCCTCCACGTGCAGCCAGTCCCGCACGTTCCCCCCATCCCCGTACACGGGCAGCGGCTTGTCCCCCAGCGCGTTCACCACCATCAGCGGGATGAGCTTCTCCGGGAACTGGAACGGCCCGTAGTTGTTCGAGCACCTCGTCACCACCACGTCCATCCCGAACGTCCGGTGATACGCCAGCGCCAGCAGGTCCGCGCTCGCCTTCGACGCCGAGTACGGGCTCGACGGATTCAGCGGGCTCCCCTCCGTGAACGCCCCGGTGGGCCCGAGCGACCCGTACACCTCGTCCGTGGAGACCATCAGGAACCGCCGCACCCCGCGCGTCCTCGCCGCCTCCAGCAACACCTGCGTCCCCAGCACGTTCGTCCGCACGAACGGCTCCGGCCCGAGGATCGACCGATCCACGTGGCTCTCCGCCGCCAGGTGCATCACCGCCTCCACCCGGTGCGTGGAGATCACGTGATCCACCAGCTCCCGGTTGGCGACGTCCCCCGCCACGAACACGTGCTTCGGATCCGCCTCCAGGTCGGAGAGGTTCTCCAAATTCCCCGCGTACGTCAGCTTGTCCAGGTTCACCACCGTCCATGCCGGCCGCGCCCGGCGCAACAGCCGCACCAGGTTGGATCCGATGAACCCGCACCCGCCGGTGACCAGGACGTTCATGCCGAGTGCAGTCGGGCCGCGCGCCGGCGGCTCTGCTCCTTGGTGCTGCCGAGCACGAAGTCCACGTCCGGGGTCGTCTCCGCCACGATGAACACCTGGTACGCGAAGAGCGTCCGGGACACCTTGATCGCCAGCTCGTTCGCCTTGAGCAGACCCATCCCCAGTACGCCCTTGCCCAGCACCTTGGGGAACGGCGCGGGCACGCCCCGCACCTCCTTGATCCGGAAGCCGGCGTCGCGCAGCAGCCGCTGGATGGAGCGGAAGGTGAACAGGCGCGTGTGCGACGAGGCGAGGATACCCACCTTCCCGTAGTTGAACTGGCCCAGGAGCAGCATCAGCCGCGGCACCGCCATGGCGATGTTGGGCGTGGTGAGCACCAGCTTCTTGGTGTCGTAGTCGAACTGCTTGCGGAGCTGCTCGATGAACGCCTCCGGGTTGCGGAGGTGCTCGATGACGTCCAGGAGCAACAGCACCTGGTGCTTCGACGCGTCGAAGTCGACCGGGCCGTCCAGGCTGGGCGGCGGCTTCTCCACCACCTTCACGTCGCAGCCCTTCTTCCGCAGCTCGCCGGCCATCGCCTTCCCGCCGCCGATGTCGAGCACCGACGCGCCGTCGTGCACCGCGTCCAGCGCCCACTGGTGACTGGAGCTGTAGCCGAGCTTGAGGTCGTCGCGCGGGTCCACGTCCGCGGCCGGGTCCGGGAGCGGCTCGAACCTCCGCTGCCACAACAACCCGGAGCGGTGGAAGACGTTCTTCACCGTGGCCAGCATCACGTCCCTGGCGTACCGCAACCCGTTCACCCGGCTGATCTCGTCGCCGTAGAAGGTGGGGATGGCCCGCTCGACGATCCGCTGCTTCGCGTTGAGCAGCTGGATGATGATCTCGGTGTCGAAGTGGAAGTCGTTGGAGTTGAGCTGGAAGGGGATCCGCTTCAGCGCCGCCGTCGAATAGATGCGGTAGCCGGAGTGGAACTCGCTCAGCCGGGTGCGCAGCAGCGCGTTCTGCGCGGTGGTGAGGATCCGGTTGCCCAGCCACTTGTAGGCCGGCATCCCGCCCTTCAACGACCCGAACAGGGTCATCATCCGGCTGCCGAAGACGACGTCCGCCTCGCCGTCCACCAGCGGCTGCATCAGCTTGGGCAGCTCCTCCGGCGCGTACTGCCCGTCGCCGTGCACCATGGCGACGTAGTCGAACTGCTCCGCCACCGCGTAGTGGTACCCGACCTTCTGGTTGCCGCCGTACCCCTGGTTGTACTCGTTGCGGAGCACGTTCATCCGGATCTCCGGATGCGCCTCCTTGTACTCGCGGCCGATGGCGAAGGTGCGGTCCTCGCTGGCGTCGTCCACCACCAGCACCTCGCAGTCGAGCCGCTCGAACACCTCCGCCGGGATGCGCTCCAGCACCTGCTTGAGCGTCGCCTCCGCGTAGTACGCGATGACGAAGATCAGCAGCTTCTTCTTGCGCGGCTGGGCGGCCATAAGAGGGGCGGAGCGAGGTGGGAGGTTAACCCGCCGGGTACGCCAGGGCGATCAATGAGACCCCGAACGGGAGCGGCGCGCGGGGGACGACCAGGCGCTCGGCCGAGAAGAGCGCCTCCAGCACCTTGTTCAGCGGCCCCGGCGTCTCCTTCAGGTCGGACGCGGCCACCTCGCCGCGCTCGGGGACCAGCTTGCGCGCCAGGCGGACCGCGGCGATGGGCGGGAAGAGCAGGGTGTTGAAGTACGAGGACCAGGCCATCCGGAAGCCGCCCTCCTCGAGGTGCCGGGCCAAGAGCGCGCGGGTGTAGCGCCGCTGGTGGTGGTTGAGGTCGTCGTGGCGGCTCCAGAGGAACTGGTAGGCGGGGACGGTGCAGGCCAGGGCGCCGCCGGGGCGAAGCGCGCCGCGGATGGCGCGGAGGGCGGCGGGCGCGTCGGGGATGTGCTCGATGACGTCGAAGGCGGTGACCAGGTCGTACGTCCGGCCCGCGGGCAGCCCGTCCGGCAGCGCGCCCACCGAGAGGGGGACGGCGGGGCCCAGGCGCTCGCGGGCGTGGCGGAGCGCGGCCTCGGAGGTGTCGATGCCGGAGACGGACCCCAGCTCGCGGAGCATCACCAGCATCCCGCCGGTGCCGCAGCCCACGTCGAGGACGTCCAGGCCGGAGCGGCGCGGCAGCTTGCGCAGGAGCACCTCGCGCACCACCGCGCGCCGGCCGGAGAACCACCAGTGCGTATCCTCCAGCCGGTCGAAGTCTTCGTAGAGGACGGCTTCCACGCGCCCGCTCATAGTATGAGGGGGGCCGGGAACGCCAAATGGCCAACGCGCTGGTCGGCTACACCGGGTTCGTGGGGAGCAACCTCTTGCGGCAGGCGCCGTTCGAGGGCCGCTACAACACCAAGAACGTGGAGGCCATCGCCGGGCAGACGTACGACCTGCTGGTGGTGGCGGGGGCCCCGGCGGAGAAGTGGAAGGCCAACCGCAACCCGGAGGCGGACGGGAAGGCGATCGGCCGGCTGACCGCGGCGCTGGAGCAGGTGAACGCGGCGCAGGTGGTGCTGATCTCCACCGTCGACGTGTACCCGGAGCCGGTGGAGGTCGACGAGGGCGCGGAGATCGACTCCGAGCAGGCGACCCCGTTCGGGCGCCACCGCTTCGGCCTGGAGGTGTTCCTCGCCGCGCGCTTCAACACCCTGGTGGTGCGGCTGCCCATCATCTACGGGCCCGGGCTGAAGAAGAACGTCCTCTTCGACCTCCTCCACGAGCACAACCTGGAGGTGGTGCACGCGGACAGCGCGTTCCAGTTCTACGGGCTGGACCGGCTGTGGGCGGACGTGCAGGCCGCGCTCGCCGCGCGGTTGCGGGTGGTGAACCTGGTGTCGGAGCCGGTGTCGGTGCGAGAGGTGGCGAAGGAAGCCTTCGGGATGGAGTTCGACAACCAGCCGAAGGAAGCCAACCCGGCGAAGTACGACGTGCGGTCGCGGTTCGCGAAGGAGCTGGGCGGCAAGAACGGCTACCTGCAGACGAAGGAGCAGGCGCTGGCGGGCATCGCCGCCTTCGTCCAGGCGCAGCGGCAGAAACGCTAGGTCCGCTTCTCCGGATCGGGCCGCGACACGGAGAGCAGGGCGATCTCCTGCGCCAGCCTCCGCACCTTCTCCCGCTCCTCCGCCAGTCCGACGCTGAGCCGGTACACCATCACCAGCAGCGCCGCGCAGCACAGGAAGAACAGCGCCGAGGGCGGGTAGTAGATGCCCATCGCATTCGCCAGCACGTCGATCCCATGCCGCCAGATGGCGAGCGCCGCGATCGCCGCGCACACGCCCAGCCAGCCCAGGATGTGCCTCTCGTGCGTCCGCCGCGACCGCGCCGAAGTGAGGACGACCACCGCGAAGGCCACCGCCGCAGCGACGACGATCCAGCTCGACCGGGACATGCCTCCTCCTTCCTCAGCGGGCCCGCAGCAACTCCAGCGTGAGGGCCAGCGACGTCTTCACCATGTAGTACGCCGACCGTCCCGGCGTGAGCGAGCTCCGGCCGCTCGTGCGAGGCCGCATCCGCACCGGGACCTCGCGGATCCGGAACCCCTGCCGGTGCGCCATCAACAGGCTCTCCGGCTCCGGGTAGTCGTGCGGGTGGACGCCGGCGAAGAACGCCGCCCCGCGCGGGCTGAAGGCGCGGAAGCCGGACGTGGGGTCGGTGACCTTCTGCCGGCAGAGCGCGGACACCATCGCGGAGAGGAGCGAGTTCCCCGCCCGCCGCAGCGGCGTGGACTCGAAGCTCTTCACCTCGCCGAAGCGCGTCCCCACGACCAGGTCCGTTCCCTCCCGCACCGCGTCCAGCAGCGCGCCCGCGAACGCCGGGTCGTGCTGGCCGTCCCCGTCCATCCGCACCACCGCGCCGTACCCGTGCCGCACCGCGTACGCGAGTCCGGTGGACTCCGCCGCGCTCACCCCGAGGTTGATGGGGTGCCGCGCCACCAGCGCCCCGGCCGCCAGCGCCTCCTGCGCGGTGCCGTCCGCCGACCCGTCGTCCACCACCAGCACGTCCGCGTCGGGCAGCGCCGCCTTCGCCTCGCGCACCGTCCGGCCGATGCACTCCGCCTCGTCGAAGGCGAGCAGCACGGCGAGGGCGCGGGGGCGGTCCACGTGGTCCACGGGACCTCCTTCTACGCCGGGGGCGTCCCCACGGCGAAGTACCGGACGCCGGGCGCCGAGGCGAGCGAGGCCAGGAACCGCTCCGCGTCGATGACGACCAGCCCCGGCGCCGCCGCGCCCACCTTCTCCCCCGCGACCTCCCGGTAGGCCGGCCACGGCGTGCCCACCAGCAGCGCCTGCGCTCCCTCCACCGCGCGCACCGGCTCGTCGAAGCGCTCCACGCCCGCGCCCCACCGCGCCGGCAGCTCCCGGACGACCGGGTCGTGCACGCGCACCCGCGCGCCCTGCTCCAGCAGCCAGTCGCACAGCTCCACCGACAGCGACCGCCGCAGCGTGTCCGTCCCCGGCTTGTACGTCAGCCCCCAGACCGCGACGGCCGCGCCCTGGAGCGACGGCACCATCGCCTTCAGCTTCCGCCGCGCCCACGACTTGTGGTGGTCGTTGCTGGCCTTCACCGACTCCAGCAGCGGCACCGGCAACTGGTGGCCGCGGCTGATGCCCTTGAGGAACTCCACGTCGCGGGCCAGCGTCCCGCCCGCGAACGCCCCGCCCGGCGACAGGTACGCCTTGGGCCCGATGCGCTGCTCCGACTTCAGCCCGCGCTCGACCTCCTTGGCGTCCGCGCCCACCATCTCGCAGAGGGCGGCGACCTCGTTGGCGAACACCACCGACGTCGCCAGGAACGCGTTGATGGCGTGCTTGGTCATCTCCGCCGATTCCACGGACATCCACTCGATGCGCTCGGTGATCGGCCGCAGCAGCGCGCTGATGCGCTTCCGGTCGCCCTCGCCCCGCACGCCGACCACCACGCGGTCCGGCTGGAGGAACACGCCCAGCGCCTTGCCCAGCCGGAGGTTCTCCGGCGAGGACGCGAAGGTCACCGCGCGCCCGCCGGCCGCGGCGACGGCCTCCAGCCGCCGGATCGACCCCACCGGCAGCTGCGACGACACCAGCACCGTCGCGCCCGCCGGGAGCGCGGGCAGCGCGCGCGCCACCTGCGCCACCACCCACTCGACGTCCGCGACGTCGTCCTCGTTCACCGGCGTGTCGTACGCCACCCAGAGCAACTCCACGTCCGCCGGCAGCTCCTCCGGTGACGCCGCGAAGCGCAGCCGCCCGGACTCCAGCCCGGCGCGGACCAGGTCCGCCAGGCCGGGCTCCGAGATGGGAGGGTCCCCGGCCCGCAGCCCCAGCACCGTCTCCGCGTCGAAGTCCAGCCCGACCACCTCGTGCCCCACGGAGGCCAGGCACGCGGCGGTCACCGAGCCCAGGTGCCACAGCCCTTGAACGCAGACCTTCATCAGGGGGCCTCCGCGGTCTGAACGGGGAAGAGGCGGATCCGCCAGAAGGACGTCTCCAGGCGCCTGGGGTCGGCCGGGCCCGGAGAGCGGGGCGGGTTCGAGGCGTCGAGCGAGACGACGTGCCCTCCAGGCGCTAGATCGAACGGACCCACGGTGCAGGAGAGCGGTCCGGCGCAGGCCCCGGCCGCGCGGTCGTCCACGCGCACGTCGAAGGTGGTCCCCGGCGTGAGGTGGGAGTACCGCAGCTCCAGGCTCACCGCCCGCCGCGCGTCGGTGTCCACCAGCAGCGTGGCGTGCCGCGCGGTGGACCACCGGTGGTGCGGCTCGGCGCTGGACCATCCCTCCGCGAACTCGGCGTGGAGCCCGAAGCGGCGCCGCCGCAGCACGTACGTGTCGTTCACCCGGATCTCCTCCGGCGCGGCGTCGCGCGGCTCCTGGAGCAACACCTCGTCCGGCGGCTCCCGCGTCGCGTGCTCCAGGTCCCAGACCCCTTGCAGCCGCGCGCTCCTCGCGTAGTAGGTCTGGTACTTCAAAGAGAGCGGCTTCCGCATCAGGAAGCCCACCTGCCACATCGACTCCCAGTAGTTGGGGGAGACGATGTTGATCGACTCGACCCGCGGATCGCTCTCCAGCCGCTGCAGGTCGGCGGCGTCGTCGGTCACCCTCTGCAGCGTCCAGCTGGCGTCGTGCACCGCTACCCCCGAGGGCACGACCACGCCGAGCGCCAGCGCGGCGGCGCCTCCCATCCACGCCCGCCCGGCCGGGGTGGCCGGCGCGGCGCCCACGGCCCGGAACGCCGGGAGCAGGCACGCCGCCAGCGCCGGGTAGAAGTAGCTGAGCAGCTTGAACGGCTTGTACCCCTCCGGGTCCGCCTGGCCCGGCGTCAGCCAGAGCGCGGCGTACCCCAGCCCGACGATCGCCACCAGCGCGCCGGCGGTGAACGCGGCCTCCCGGTCCTCGGCGAGCGCCCGCCGCAGCCCCCACAGCACCAGCGCGAGGGCGGCGGCGGTGGCGATGACCCGGCCGGGCGCGCCAAAGGGGAGCGTCCAGTACGGGGCCGCGCCGGACAGGCCCAGCATGGCGGGCAGGTGGAGCGGAGGGATCGGGAAGCCGGCGGCGATCACCTTCATCTCGAAGACGTAGCTCACCGTGCTCCAGGCGCGCTCCGAGCTGAGCGCCACCGCGCCCACCAGTCCCGCCGCCAGCAGCCGCGCGCCGTCGCGCACCGGGCCCCAGCGCCGCTGCGCCAGCGCGCGGGCGGCCGCCAGCCCACCCAGGACGGCCCAGACGATGGGCACCATGTGCGGGTAGGTCATCGCCAGCGCGAAGGCGAGCAGGATGACCGCCGGCGCGCGCGCCAGGGGCCGCTCGGGCGCGGGGGCGCCCAGGGCCGGGAGCACCACGATCAGCAGCGCCAGCATGATCGCCGTCCCCGCCAGCGAGGACTTGAACGTGGCCAGCGCGGTGAAGAGGGGGACCTGCGCCGCCCCCGCCACCAGCGACACCAGCATCGCCCCGCCGCGCCGGAAGCCCAGCACCCGCCGCGCGAAGACGCCCGCGAGCAGCGCCCCCCAGAACAGGTACGACGCCAGGCAGACCGTCTGCAGCTGGTACGTCCGGACGCCCAGCATCGACGCCAGCGTGGCGGTGGGCAGGAAGGCGCCGATGACGGTCACGCGCGCGAACCGCACCAGGCCCATCTGGTCGGACGGCCCCATCCGCGCGTCGCCCGGCAGGTCCTGGAGCTGCCGTTCGATGTTGCTGTAGTTGGCGATGTCGTTGTTCTGCCCGGCCGCGGTGAGGCGATCGCCCCCGGTGACGGCGTGGGCGTAGAGCAGGACGCAGACCACCGCGCCGAGCGCCAGCCACGGCAGGTCGCGATCCACCGCCTCCCGCAGCTCCCGCCGCCGCAGCGCGATCCCCGCCACCGTGATCGCCGCGCCGATGCCCACCACCCAGGGCCAGTGGCCGTTCGTCCCCGGCGGGCCCGCGAACATCAGGTACCAGCCGGCCAGGTCCAGCACGCCCAGGCCGAAGATCGGCGCCAGCGCCAGCGCGTCCCTCCGCGCCGCTCTCGGCAGCAAGAGGAGCGCGGCCCCGGACCCCATCACCAGCGCCAGCAGATGGAACGCGATGAAGCAGATCGCGAAGGCCGGCGAGGGCGGGATCCGGTCGGCGAAGGACGACACCATGGCGCTACCGGGTGCCGCCGTCCGGCGTGGTCACCCGCCGCATCGCGTACAGGTCGGAGCGGCTGATCGCCTCCAGGTCCTTCCAGCTCGCGTAGTCGTCCCACACCGCGCTGAGGACCTTCCCGTACAGGCCGGCCGAGCGCGCCGAGAGCAGGAACGACGCCAGCTCGGCCGCCTTCGCCGGCGGAGTGCCGCCCTGCTCCCGCTGCTTCGACGCCGCCGCGTACTCCTTCTCCCCCAGCTTCTCCGGCCCCGAGCGGAGGATCTCGTCGAACAGGGCGGTGTTCACCGCGCCGGGCGCGATGGCGTTGACGAAGATGCCCGCCGGCGCGAGCTCGGCGCCCAGGGATTCGGCCAGCCGCCAGATGCCGCCCTTGCTGGTCACGTAGGCGGTGCGCCTCGCCAGCGGACCCTGACCGCCGCCGGAGAGGAAGACGATCCGCCCACCGCCCCGCCGCTTCATCCCCGGGATGACGGCATGGGCCACCCGCGCGGAGCCGAAGAGGTTCACCTGGACAGCCGCCTCCCACGCCTCCAGCGGCTGCTCCTCGAACGACCCCACCGGCCCGAGGATGCCGGCCGCGCACACCACGCCGTCGATGGGCCCCAGCTCCTTCTCCACCTGCGCCACCAGCGCGGTCACCTGTGATGCCACGCCCACGTCCGCCGGCACCGCCAGCACCGCCGCCCTCGCCGCGTCCGCGATGGCCGCCCGCGCCTGCTCCAGCTCGCCCTTCGACCGGGCGCAGACGGCCACCTTCGCGCCGCGCGCGGCGCACGTCAGCGCGATCTCCCGCCCGATGCCGCGCCCGCCCCCGGTGACGAGCACGACCCTTCCCTGCAGCTCTCCGCGGATCTCCGCCTCTCCCGGCATGCGCGGCCCTATACCATGGCGTCCCCGGGGCCGGGTGCGACTGGACAAGACCAGCCTTTCAGTGCTTTCAGGGCGCCCCCAATGCCGCACATGCGATTCCTGGTCACCGGCGCCGCCGGATTCATCGGTAGCAACCTGGTCGACCGGTTGCTCCTCGAGGGCCACGAGGTCATCGGCGTCGACGATCTCTCCACCGGCTCGCTCCGCTTCCTGGAGCGCGCCTCCGAATTCAAGGCCTTCCGCCTGGAGCGGCGAGACCTCACCGACCCGGCGGCCCTGGACGGCCTGCTCTCCGAGGGGACGGACCACGTCTTCCACCTCGCCGCCAACGCGGACGTGCGCGACGGGCTGAAGCACCCGCGGCGCGACCTGGAGCAGAACACGCTGGTGGTCTCCAACGTGCTGGAGGCCATGCGCCGCGCCGGGGCGAAGGCGCTCTCCTTCTCCTCCACCGGCAGCGTCTACGGCGAGGCGCCGGTCATCCCCACGCCGGAGAGCTGCCCGTTCCCCATCCAGACCTCGCTCTACGGCGCGTCCAAGCTGGCCGGCGAGGCGCTCATCTCCGCCTACTGCGAAGGGTACGGCTTCCGGGCGAACGTCCTCCGCTTCGTCTCCATCCTCGGGGAGCGCTACTCGCACGGGCACGTGTTCGACTTCGTGCGCTCGCTGCGGCGGGACCCGGCGCAGATCCGCGTCCTCGGCAACGGCAAGCAGCGCAAGTCGTACCTCTACGTGGGCGACTGCGTGCGCGCCATCCTCCACCTCTCGCGGCTGCCGTGGGACCAACCGGTCCGCGTCTTCAACCTGGGCACGCCCGAGTACGTGGACGTGGACCAGTCGCTGGGCTTCATCTGCGACGAGCTGAAGGTGAGCCCGAAGCGCGCCTACAGCGGGGGCGACCGCGGCTGGGTGGGCGACAACCCGTTCATCTTCCTCGACACCGCCAAGCTCCAGGCCACCGGCTGGAAGCCGGAGCTGACCATCGAGCAGGGCGTGCGCCGGACCGTGCGCTACCTGGTGGAGAACCCCTGGCTGTTCGAGGAGCGCGAGAAGAAGGAGAAGGAGGTGCGGCCGTGATCATCACCCGGGCGCCGCTGCGGATCAGCATCGGCGGGGGCGGGACGGACCTGCCGTCGTACTACTCGCGGTTCGGCGGCTTCGTCATCTCCGCCGCCATCAACCGCTACGTCTACATCGCGCTCCACCGCGTCTTCCAGAAGCGCTACATCGTGAAGTACTCCACCCAGGAGATCGTGGAGGACGTCGCCTCCATCAAGCACCCCATCGTGCGCGAGGCGTTCAAGCTGCACGGGGTGGAGCCGGTGGAGATGGTGAGCATGGCGGACATCCCCGCGGGCACCGGGCTGGGCTCCTCCGGCGCGTTCAACGTGGGCCTGCTCAAGGCGATCGCCGGCTGGAAGCGCGAGCACCTCAGCACCCACCAACTGGCCGAGCAGGCCTGCCGGATCGAGATCGACCTGCTGGGCGAGCCCATCGGCAAGCAGGACCAGTACATCTCCGCCTTCGGGGGGATCAGCTGCCTGCAGATCGACCGCGGCGGGAAGGTGGAGGTCTCCCCGCTCCGGCTGAGCGAGGCGACGATGTTCGACCTGGAGGAGAACCTCCTCATGTTCTTCACCGGCTTCTCGCGCAGCGCCAGCGCGGTGCTCGCCGACCAGAAGGCGAAGACGGAGAAGGACGACAAGTCGATGGTGGAGAACCTCAACTTCATCATGGAGCTGGGGCGGTCCATCAAGACCACGCTGGAGAAGGGCAACACCCGCGGCTTCGGCGAGCTGATGCACGAGCACTGGCTGCACAAGCAGAGGCGCTCGGAGGGCATCTCCTCGGCGCAGATCGACGCGTGGTACGAGCTGGCGCGGAGGAACGGCGCGGTGGGCGGCAAGCTGGTGGGCGCGGGCGGCGGCGGGTTCCTCCTCTTCTACGCCCAGGACCGCGCCGCGCTCCGCGCCGCCATGGCCTCCGCCGGGCTGGAGGAGGTGCGGTTCACCTTCGACCACGAGGGTTGCAAGACCCTGGTGCACGACCTGTAAGCCGTGCTGCGCGTCGGGATCATCGGGGCGGGGCTGATCGGCGGGAAGCGCGCGGCGCAGATGGCCGGCGCCCGGCTGGTGGCGGTGGCGGACCAGGTGCCGGAGCGGGCGCGCGCGCTCGCCGCCCGGCACCAGGCGGAGGCGTGCGGGGACTGGCCGGCGCTGGTGCGGCGGCAGGACGTGGACGCGGTGGTGGTGGCGACCACCAACGACGCGCTGTCGGCGTGCGCGCGCGCCGCGCTGGAGGCCGGCAAGCACGTGCTGGTGGAGAAGCCGGCGGGGCGGAACCCGGCGGACGTGGCCGCGCTGGTGGCGGCGGAGGCGTCCTCGGGCCGCGCGGTGCGGGTGGGCTTCAACCACCGCTTTCATCCGGGTCTCGCGCGCGCCAAGGCGCTGGTGGACTCCGGCGACTTCGGGCCGCTGATGCACCTCCGCGCGCGCTACGGCCACGGGGGCCGGCTGGGATACGACCGGGAGTGGCGCGCGGACCCGGCGCGGGCGGGCGGCGGCGAGCTTTTGGACCAGGGCGTCCACCTGATCGACCTCTGCCGGTGGATCGGCGGCGAGCTGCAGCTCGACGGCGGCGCCATCGCCACCTCCTTCTGGGACATGAAGGTGGAGGACAACGGCTTTCTGCTCCTGCGTTCGCCGCACCGCGGGCACCGCGCCTGGCTCCACGCCAGCTGCACCGAGTGGAAGAACCTGTTCGACTTCGAGATCTTCTGCCGGACGGCGAAGCTCCAGGTCTTCGGGCTGGGCCGGAGCTACGGCACCGAGGAGCTGCGCGTCTACCGGATGAAGCCGGAGATGGGGCCGCCGGACGTCGAGGTGACCCCGTTCCCCGGCGAGGACGCGTCCTGGCAGGCGGAGTGGGACGCCTTCCTCGCGGAGCTGTCCGGCCGATCCACTCCCATCGCCCGCGCCCAGGACGCGCTGCGCGCGGTGGAGCTGGTACACGAGCTGTATCGCCGGGAGGGCGCGCCGTGGGCATGAAGCTGTCGGTGGTGGTCCCCGTCTACAAGGAGGAGAGGAACATCCCCGAGTTCCTCCGCCGGGTGCTTCCCATCCTCCAGGGGCTGGCGCCGGACTACGAGGTCATCTTCTCCATGGACCCGTCGCCCGACCGCACCGAGGAGGTCATCCTCGACGGCGCCAGGAGCGACCCGCGGGTGAAGCTGCTCAAGTTCTCCCGCCGCTTCGGCCAGCCGGTGGCCACGCTGGCCGGGATGGCGCACGCCTCCGGCGACGCGGTGGTGGTGATGGACGTGGACCTGCAGGACCCGCCGGAGCTGATCCGCGACCTGGTGGCGCGGTTCCAGGAGGGGTTCGACGTGGTCTACGCCCAGCGGCGCAACCGCCGCGGCGAGACGCTGATCAAGCGCGCCGTCTCCTGGGTGGGCTACCGGGTGATCAACCGGATCGCCGAGGTGAACATCCCGCCCAACACCGGCGACTTCCGCCTGATGAGCCGGCGGGTGGTGGACGAGGTGGTGAAGCTGCGGGAGAGCCACGGCTTCTTGCGCGGGATGGTGGCGCTGGTCGGCTTCAAGCAGACCTCCGTCCTCTTCGACCGGCCGGAGCGCTTCGCCGGGCAGGGCAACTACAACCGCTTCCTCGGGTCGCTGCGCATCGGCATGAACGGGGTGGTGTGCTTCTCGCACGCCCTGCTCTCGCTCTCCACCGTGTTCGGGTTCCTGGTGGCCGGGCTGTCGTTCCTGGGCGCGGTGGCGTACCTGGCCGGGGCGCCGTTTCCGGGGAGCAGCCCGGGCGTGATGCTGCTGGTGATGTTCATGGGCGGCGTGCAGCTCATCGGCATCGGCATCCTGGGCGAGTACGTGGGCCGCATCTACGACGAGGTGAAGCAGCGCCCCCGGTACATCCTGGACCGCGCGTACGGGTTCGACGCGGACGCCAAGCGCTGATGCAGTGCGCGATCCTCGCCGGCGGGCTGGGCACGCGGATGCGCTCCGCCACCGGCGACGCCATCCCCAAGGCGCTCCTCCCGGTGGCCGGCCGCCCCTTCGTGGACCGGCAGTTGGAGTGGCTGGCGCGCACCGGCGTGACGGAGGTCGTCTTCTGCATCGGCCACCTGGGCGCGCAGCTCCGCGAATTCACCGGCGACGGGTCGCGCTGGGGCCTGAAGGTCCGCCACGTGGACGAGGGCCAGGCGCTGCGCGGGACCGCGGGCGCGCTCCGGCTGGCGGCGGACGAGGGCGCGCTGGAGGAGCGCTTCCTGCTCACCTACGGCGACTCGTACCTCCCCATCTCCTTCCAGGAGGTGTGGGACGCGTTCCTGCGCTCGGGGAAGCCGGCGCTGATGGCGGTGTTTCGCAACGGCGGCCGGTGGGACCGGAGCAACGTGCAGGCGCGCGCGGACGGGACGGTCCTCTACGAGAAGGGCATCCCCGCCGGCACGCCGGGGTTCGACTTCATCGACTACGGCGTGAGCGCGCTGGAGCGGCGGGTGGTGCTGGAGCGGGTCCCCGCGGGGCTCACCGCCGACCTGGCGGGCATCCTGGGCGCGCTGAGCCGCCAGGGGTTGATGGCGGGACACGAGGTGCATCAGCGATTCTACGAGGTGGGTTCGCCGGAGGGGTTGGCGGACCTGGAGGCATTTCTCCGGGGCCGGGAGAGCTGATAGGAGGGCGCGCATGGGTACGTACCCGGAGCTGAAGGTCGCGGTGTTCGCCGACGGCGCGAACCGCGAGGAGATGGTGAAGCGCCACCGCGAGGGGTTCGTCCGCGGCTTCACCACCAACCCCACCCTGATGAACAAGGCGGGCGTCCGGGACTACGAAGCCTTCGCCCGCTCCGTGCTGGCGGAGATCACCACCCTGCCCATCTCCTTCGAGGTGTTCTCCGACGAGCTCCCGGAGATGGAGCGGCAGGCGAAGAAGATCGGCTCGTGGGGGCCGAACGTGAACGTGAAGATCCCCATCACCAACACCCGCGGGGAGTCCTCCATCCCGCTCATCCGCCGCCTCTTCGACGCCGGCCTCAAGCTGAACGTCACCGCGGTCTTCACGGACGAGCAGATCGGCGCGCTGCGCGAGCTGACCCGCCCCACGGACGACCTCATCCTCTCCGTGTTCGCCGGGCGGATCGCCGACACCGGCGTGGACCCGATGCCGGTGATGCGGCGCGCGGTGGAGGTCTTCAGGGACCTGCCGGGCGCCAAGGTGCTGTGGGCCAGCCCGCGCGAGGCGCTCAACGTGTTCCAGGCGGAGGCGTGCGGCTGCCACGTCATCACCTGCACCGACGACCTGATCGCCAAGCTGAAGAACCACGGCAAGGACCTGGCGCGGTTCTCCCTGGAGACGGTGAAGATGTTCCGGGATGACGCCGCCAGGGCGGGGTTCTCGCTCTGAGCCGTCCCGGGCTGATCCTGCTGGACCGCGACGGGGTGCTGAACCGGGTGGTGGTGGATCCGGAGCACGGGACCATCGACAGCCCGCTCCACCCGGACCAGGTGCGGATGATGCCGGGCGCGGCGGAGCAGCTCGCCTCGCTGTCCGCGGAAGGGTACGCGCTGGCCATCGTGTCCAACCAGCCGGCGGCGGCGAAGGGGAAGACCACGCTGGAGAACCTGAAGGCGGTCAACGCCAGGGTGGTGGAGGCGCTGGAGCGGGGCGGCGCGCGCATCTCCGGGTCGTACCTCTGCCTCCACCGCGCGGAGGACGACTGCGACTGCCGCAAGCCGAAGCCGGGGCTGCTGCTCCAGGCGCTGGCCGCGCACCCGGACCGGGACGCGGCGGCCTCCTGGATGGTAGGGGACGGGGTGACCGACGTGCAGGCGGGGCGGCGCGCCGGGGTGCGGACCGCGTTCCTGGGCCCGCGGAAGTGCGACGCGTGCCAGGTGTTCGAGGAGCTGGAGACCACGCCGGAGTGGTGGGGCGCCGACCTGGCCGGGTTCGCCGCCCACCTCCGGGGGAGATGAGATGGAGACGTTCACCGAGAGCTACCTGCAGGAGTCCGTGGAGCTGATCCGCCGGATCGACCGCGGCGCGGTGGAGTCGGTGGCCAGGGGGCTGGCGGAGGTCCGCGAGCGCCGCGGCCGGCTGTTCATCCTGGGCGTGGGCGGGTCCGCCGGGCACGCCTCCCACGCGGTGAACGACTTCCGGAAGATCTGCGGCTTCGAGGCCTACACGCCGACCGACAACGTGTCGGAGCTCACCGCCCGCATCAACGACGAGGGCTGGGACTCCTGCTTCGAGGGGTGGCTGAAGGGGTCGCGCCTGGGCAAGGACGACGGCGTGCTGGTCTTCTCGGTGGGCGGCGGCCACCGGGAGAAGAACGTCTCCATGAACCTGGTGCGCGCGCTGGAGCACGCCAAGGCGGAGGGCGCGCGGATCTACGGCATCGTGGGCAAGGACGGCGGCCACACCGCGAAGGTGGCGGACGCGTGCGTGCTGGTGCCGGTGGTGTCGCCGGAGCGGGTCACCCCGCACACGGAGGGCTTCTGCGCGGTGCTCTGGCACCTGCTGGTGAGCCACCCGGCGTTGAAGGTCCACCAGACGAAGTGGGAGTCGACCCGGTAGATGGCACCCAACCTCCAGACGCAGATCGACGAAATCGCCCGCCGGCTGGGGCAGGCCGCCGAGCCGGAGCCTTCGCCCGCCTCGCCGCCGCAGGCCGGGCGGGACCTGGTGGGGTCGTTCCTCGCCCAGATCCAGCAACTGCTGGGCGAGTCGGACCCGACGCCGAGGCCTCCGTTCGCCGGCCACCGCGCCCGCGGCGCCGGGTTGATCCGGATGGTGAAGACCACCGCCTCCTCCACGCTGCGCCCGTTCAACCGGTTCCTCTTCCAGCGCCAGGCCGAGCTCAACGACCGGCTCCTCAAGCTGCTGGCGGACCTGGCGCGCCGCGCGGGGGCGATCGCGGACCGGGTGGCCGGGCTGGAGCGGCAGATGGCCAACGGCACCGCCCAGCTCTGGCGCTCGCACGAGTCGCTGCAGCGGGAGCTCGCCAACGTCCGGCGCAAGGCGGAGGGCGGCCACCCCGAGGGGAGCTACCTGGCCTTCGAGGAGGCGTTCCGCGGCGCCGAGAGCGACATCCGCGGCCGCGTCTCCATCTACGTGGACCTGCTCCGCTCCGGCGGCGGCAAGGTGCTGGAGCTGGGCTGCGGCCGGGGCGAGCTGCTGGAGCTGGCGGCCGCGGCGGGGCTGGACGCGGAGGGCGTGGACTCCAACGAGCCCATGGCGCAGCGATGCCGGGAGAAGGGGCTGCGGGTCCGGCACGAGGACCTCTTCACCGCGCTGGAGGGCACCGCGCCCGGGTCGCTCGGCGCCATCGCGGCGATCCAGGTGGTGGAGCACCTCAACCACACCGAGCTGGACCGGCTGTGCGAGCTGTCCTCCCGGCGCCTCAAGCCCGGCGGCCTGGTGCTCTTCGAGACCATCAACCCGCACAGCCTGGAGGCGATGAAGTTCTACTTCGCGGACCCCACCCACCGGACGCTCTGCTACCCGGAGCTGATGCGGTGGTTCCTCCAGCGCCACGGCTTCCAGAAGATCGAGGTCACCCTGCTGCACCCGGTGGAGGCGGCCCGCCGGCTCCCCGTCCCCGAGGCGGCCGAGCTCAGGCCGCTGGTGGAGCGGCTGAACGAGATCCTCTTCGGCCCGCAGGACTACTTCATCGTGGGCCGCCGATGAACGTGGCCATCCTGGGGCCGTCCCACGTGCCCTTCGTCTGGGGCGGCCTGGACAACCTGCTCTGGGGGTTGGCCAACCACGTCAACTCGGCCACCGCGCACCGGGCCGAGCTGTTCAAGATCCCCACCCGCGAGGACCAGCTCGCCGACGTGGTGGCGTCCTACCGCGACTGGGCGGACCGGGACTTCTCGTCGTTCGACGCCGTCATCTCCGTCAAGTACCCGACGTGGATGGTGAAGCACCCGGACCACCGCGTGTGGATGGCGCACTGCCTGCGCGGGCTCTACGACACCTACCCGGCGGGGCTCTCCACCGCGGTCCCGCCGCTGGCGCCGGGGCTGGAGCGCGCGCACCGGGACGTCCTCGACGCCTCCGGGCGCGGCGCGGCGGCGTCGGCGGTGGCCGCGCTGGCGGCCGGCGCGGTGGAGGTCGCCGCCCGGCAGCAGCCGGAGCTGCTGGCGTTCCCGGGACCGTTCGCCCGCTCGCTGGTGCGCGCGCTGGACGCCGCCGCCATGCGCCCCGGCCGCATCTCCCGGTATGCGGCGATCAGCCGGGTGGTGGCGCGGCGGGAGGGGTACTTTCCGTCCGGCGTCGACGTGGAGGTGGTGTACCCGCCGGTGGCCAGCGGCGGGTTCGACGGCGGGCCGCCGGGCGACTCCTTCTTCTGCGCGTCCCGGCTGGACCCGCCCAAGCGGATCGACCTGGTGATCTCCGCCTTCCGCGCCACCCGGAAGTGCCGGCGCCTGGTGATCGCCGGGACGGGCCCGGAGCGCGCGCGGCTGGAGGAGCTGGCGCGCGGCGACGAGCGGATCGAACTGGTGGGGTTCGTCAGCGAGCAGGAGCTGCGGCGCCTCTACGCCGGCTGCCGCGCGGTGGTGTTCGTCCCCTACGACGAGGACTTCGGGTACGTCGCCCTGGAGAGCCAGCTGGCCGGGAAGGCGCTGGTGACGTGCACCGACTCCGGCGGCGCGGCGGAGCTGACGCAGGACGGCGTCACCGGCCTGGTGGTGGCGCCCGAGGCGGCCGCGCTGGCCAGGGCCATGGACTCGCTCGCCGGCGACGCGGCCCTGGCGGCCCGGATGGGCGAGGCGGGCCGGCAGTCCGCGCAGGCCGTCACCTGGCCGGCGGCGGCAGAGCGCCTGCTGGCGCCGGTGACCAGGCGGCCCCGGGCCGCCGGCGGGCGGCGCAAGCGCATCACCGTGGCGGTGCCGTTCCCGGTCACCCCGGTGGTCGGCGGTGGCCGCGCGCGGGTGTTCGAGATGTACCGCCACGTGGCGGCGCGGGCGGACGTGGAGCTGGTCTGCTTCGACCCGGCGGGCGCCTCGCGGCGCGCGGAGATCGCCCCCGGCCTCTCCGAGGTGGTGATCGGCGCCAGCCAGGAGCACCGGCGGCGCGAGGCGGAGCTCTCGGAGCCGCTGGGCTGGACGCCGGTCTCCGACGTGGCCTTGCCGGTGCTGGAGCGCTTCACCCCGGCGCTGCGGGAGGCGGTGGCCGGGTCGGCGGCCCGCGCGGACGCGGTGATCGCCTCCCACCCGTACGTCGCGCCGCTCCTGGCCGGTCCCGCCGCCGGCCCGCCGCTGTTCTACGAGGCCCACAACGTGGAGCTGAGCCTCAAGCGCGAGGTGCTGGGGAGGTTCCCGGGCTCCGGGCCGCTCCTGGAGCTCACCGCCCTGGTGGAGCGCTGGTGCCTGCAGGAGGCGGCGCTCACCTTCGCCTGCTCCGAGGAGGACCGCGCCGCGCTCGCCGAGCTTCACGGGCGGCCCCCGGGCCCGATCGTGGTCGCGCCCAACGGGGTGGACCCGAAGGCGATCTCCTTCGCCTCCCCACAGGAGCGGGTGGCGCGCCAGCGGGACCTGGGCCTCTCCCGGCCGCGCCTGGTGTTCATGGGGAGCTGGCACCCGCCCAACCTGGAGGCGGCGGAGTGGGTGTTGGAGTTCGCCCGGGCCCTCCCGCGGGCCGAGTTCGTCCTCATCGGCAACCTGGACGGGTACTTCCGGAGCCGCGGCCTCCCGCCCAACGTGTCCCTCGCCGGGTTCCTGGACGTGCCGCGCAAGCTGGAGCTGCTGCACTCGGCGGACCTGGCGCTCAACCCCATGAAGAGCGGCTCCGGCACCAACCTCAAGCTGATCGAGTACTGCGCCGCCGGGGTGCCGGTGATCTCCACGGCGGTAGGCCTGCGCGGGCTGGGCGAGCTGAGGGAGGTCTGCGCGGTCTCGGAGCTGGAGCGCTTTCCCGCCACCATCGAGGAGCGGCTGAAGGCGCCCGCGCCGGAGCGCGGCGACGTGGCCCGCGCGCGCTCCATCGTGGAGGCGCGCTTCTCCTGGGAGCAGATCGCCGCCCGGGCCTACGAGTCGATCGAGCGCTACCTCTGACCGCGCTCCAGCCGGCGCTGCCCGCGCTCCAGGAGCTCCACCCGGCGGAGCAGGTCGGCCAGCGCGCGGTCTTGCTTCTCCAGCAGCGCGACCGCCGTCTCGTTCCACTCCAGCTGCGGGCGGGTATAGAGCCGGAGGAGCCGGAGCACGAACGCCTTCGCCCGTTTCAGGCGGCCGGCCGGTTCGGCGGCGTGGCGATGGAGCTGCGCGAGCTGCTCGCGCAGCCGCTCCACGTCCTCCGCGGTGGGGCCGCGGCCGGCGCGGGCGGGGTCCTGGAGGGAGGACAGGAGGTCTTCGCCCTGCTCCTCCGCCTCCAGCCAGCCCACGCGTTCGCGCACCAACTCCGCCAGCGCCGCGTCGTCGCGCCCGAAGGACAGCCGGGAGAGGCGGTCCACCACCGCCTCCGGCCACCGCTTGCCCGGCGCGCTCAAAACCAGGCCCCCAGCTTCTCCAGCACGGAGGCCCAGGTGAGCTGGGAGACGCGGTGGAACCCGCGCCGGCCCATCTCCCGGCAGCGGGTGGGGTTGGAGAGCAAGCGCTCCAGGGCGGCCGCCAGCGGCTCCGCCTTCGGCTCGACGATCAGGCCGCTGGCGCCCTCGTCGATCAGCTCCAGCGCGCCGCCGGAGTCGGTGCAGCTGATCACCGGCTTCTGCGCCAGGAAGGCCTCGCCGGTCACCATCCCGTAGTCCTCGTCCACCGGCGTGTAGAAGACCGCGGAGCAGCGCCGGTAGAGGTCGCGCAGCGCCGCGGGCTCGACGAAGCCGGCGAACTGGATCTGGTCCGCCACGCCCAGCTCGGCGGCCTGGGCGCGCAGCGCGCCCTCCTGCAGCCCGGAACCGGCGAAGACGGCGCGCAGGCCCTTGCGGCGGGCCAGCGCCTCCACCAGCAGGTGGGGGCGCTTGAGCTCGGTGAGGCGGCCCACGTGGAGCGCGAAGCCCTCGTAGGCGGGCTCGCCGGCGGGCGGCTCGAACGGCGGGGGGACCCAGAGCACGTCCGCGTGCAGGCCGGTGCTGTCGAGGAGCCGGCGGGCGACGTTGCGCGAGTTGGAGAAGATGTGCCGGGCCGATCCGAGCCCGCGGAGGTCCATCCGCTCCACCACGTCGCGCAGGTAGCGACCCTGCTCGTCGTCCGGGAAGCCGCCCAGCTTGCCGAAGAGGTCGTAGGCGGCCCGGTGCTGGTGGCAGAGCCAGACGACCTTGTTGGGGTGGTTCACCAGGTAGGCCGGGAAGCTCATGCAGATGGCCACGTCCACCGGCTTGCCGTCGAGCCCCTGGAGGTCGATCAGGTTCCACGCCAGGGCGTTGGTGACCGACCGCTCCGCCGGCGCGAAGGCGAACGGGATGCGGATCCACTCCACCTCGTGGCCGGCGGCCTGCAGCTCCTTCACCAGGCGGCTGACGTGCGTCTCCAGACCGCCGAAGGTGAACGGCACCATGTGGCTGCAGACGGCGATGCGCTTGCCCATGCTCAGAGGGGCTGGCGCATATCAGAGCGAATGGGTGCCAGGAAGGCCTTGAGCGACCCTCCCTCCACCGTACCCCGCTCCACCGCGAACCCCGCCCGGCGGAAGATCTGGCACCACTCCTCGAGCGTGAAGGTCTGCTCGTTGATGCCCTTGAGCAGGTCGCGCACCGCCGCCTCGTGCTCCAGGCTGGTGCCGATGGGCTCGCAGAGGACGGCCACGAACCCCGCAGGGTGGATCTTCCTCCGCAGCGCGGCGAGCAGCGCGTCGGGCTCGGCGAAGTGGTGGAGCGCCGCGAACAGGCAGGCGCCCGAGAAGGCGCCGTCCGCGAACGGCAGGTGCATCGCGTCGGCGCACGCGTAGAGCAGCTCGCCCCGCAGCTGCCCGCCGTGCTCGATCATCCCCAGCTCCAGCTGGACGGCGCTGATGTCGACGTTGACCAGGTCGCACCCCAGGCCGCGGCCCTGGGGGTGGGTGCCGCCGCCGATCTCCAGGAGCGGCCCCGGGGTCGGGCCGGCCCGCGCCACGCGGTCCTGCAGCATTGCCCGAGCGCGCGCGTGGTCCTCGGCGTACGGATACACCTGGGGGGTGATCTCGAAGCGCGCCAGGTCCGCCGGCGGGGCCACCTCGCCGATCCGGACCGGGATGTCCGCGATCGCCTGGCCCAGGAAGGCGAACGGCGCCAGGTTGCGGCGGAGGCTCTGCTGCTCGACGAGGACGCGGAGCACGTAGTCGCCCGGCCGGGACGGCGTCTGGAGCTCCACGGGGACGGTGAGGGCGCGCCCCGGCTCGACCGGGATGGGGAAGCGGGTGATCCGCCCGGCGCCCGGCGCGTGACCTCCGCTGGCGTACAGCCAGCGGTAGCCCAGCCCGGTGCCGTGCGCCCCCCGCGGGGACCAGGTCTCGTCGCCGTCGTTGCGGACGCGCACGCCGCGGAAGAGGGTGCGGCCCGGGGGCAGGGCTGCCTCGCAGTAGTGGCGTTCGCACCTGGCCTGGATCTCCAGCGGCCCGTCGTTCTGGACCGGGGCGGGCGCCGGCGGTTGCGACGGCGAGATCCCGAACCGGTCGAGCACGTCCGCGATCTCGGCGGTGAGGTGCCCCTGGGTCGCGCGGCGGCCGGTGCCGCGCCAGATGTCGCCCAGCAGCTCCAGGGTGCGTGGGGTCGGCTCCAGCGCGAGCGCGCGGGCGAGGGCGGTGAGCACCTCCGCGCCCGGCGCCGGCGCGCCTGGACCGGCCTGGCGGTAGCCGTTGAAGAGGTCCACCACGCCGTGCCGGACCGGGAACGAGGCCCCGCACCCCGCGCAGCGGACCGAGGCTTCCCCCCCCACGAGCGGGGCGCCGCAGGCGGGGCACAGGACCGCGCGCCGCGAGAGCAGTCGCTGCAGCAGGTCCCCCTCTCCGCCGGTCGCGGTCATGGCCAACCGGGCCCCATAACAGAGCCTGTGGCGGGCCGCAGCGCTCCGCGGTATCTGGGCCCGTGACCACCAGCGCGCCTCCGGGCACCCACGCGGACTACGAAGACGCCCTGCAGCTGGCGTACGAGTGCTTCCTCCTCCCCGGGGACGTGGCGGTCGACGTGGGCGCGCACCGCGGGCGCCACACCCTGCCCATCGCCCGGCGCGTGTTGCCCGGCGGCCGGGTGCTGGCGTTCGAGCCGCTGCCCTTCATCCGGAGCCAGCTGGCGGACACCCTGGCGTTCGAGCTGCCGGAGGCGGGGGACGCGCTGCAGGTCTTCGCGTACGCGCTGGGCGAGCGGGCCGGGCAGGCGGAGTTCGTGGTGGCGCGGGACGCCCCCGAGTGCAGCGGGTTGCGCGAGCGGGTGTACGACGTCCCCACCGCGCTGGAGCGCATCCCGGTGGAGGTGCGGACGCTGGACGAGCTGACCGCGGACCTCCCCAAGCTGCGGTACGTGAAGATCGACGCCGAGGGCGGCGAGTACCACATCCTCGCCGGCGCGCGCGGGTTGCTGCGCCGCCTCCGGCCCATCATCACCTTCGAGTTCGGCATGGCGTCCTGCGCCAAGTACGAGATCACCCCGGCCGACATGATCCGGATGCTGGGCGAGTTGGAGTACCGGACCTTCGACATCGTCGGCCGGGACGTGTCGCGGTCCGAGGTGTTCGTCGACAGCGCCACCCGGCAGGAGGTCTGGGACTACGTGGCGATGCCGGTCGAGCAGCTGGGCGTCTTCCAGGGGCAGATCCTCCCGGCGCTCCAGCACTTCTTCTCCTCCTCCGGGCCGCCGCCCTTCGACCCTCGGGCCTGCCGCTCCCGCATCGAGCAGGTGTCGCCGGCGGGACGGCTGTCGGTCCCGCACGGAAAGGCGGAGCGGCTCCGGGTGCGCATCACCAACACCAGCGGGGTGCAGTGGGGGCGGGCCCGGCAGGCGGCCGGCGGGCAGGGCGTCCGGCTGGGCGTCCAGTGGCACCCGCCGCCCGGGGTGCTCTCGTTCCTCAAGGACTCACGGCGCCTGAGCGAGGACCGCGCCGAGCTGCCGCTCCCGCTCCGCCCCGGCGAAGGCGCGGTGGTCACCGCGCCGCTCCGCCCCGTGGCCTACAACGGCGATCCGCTGCCCCGGGGCGAATACGAGGTCTGGTTTTCCCCTCTGGTGGAGGGAGTCGCCTGGTTCACCGACCACGGCGACAAGCCGCTGAAGGTGCGCGTCACCGTGGAGTGAGCGAGAGGCAGGCGATCCCCGCCGCCGCCACCGCCTGCTCCTGGTAGCCGCGGTTCGCCAGCGCCGCGGCGTCGACGGGGCCGCGCCAGGCGCCGTCCGCGTACTCGAAGAATTCGAGCTCCTGGAGCCGCAGCCCGCTGCGCTGGATGAGCGCGTCCAGCCGCGGCCGGTCGTACTGGATGAACCAGCCGTGGTCCTGGAAGCGGCCGAAGGGGACGGTGACGAGGAGGCGGCCGCCGGGGTGGAGGAGCTCGCCCAGCGCGCGGGTGGAGGCGAAGTCGCCCTCCGCGTCCTGCGGGCCCTTGTCGCGCGCGACGTAGATCGTGTTGTCGCGCCCGACGTGCTCGATGACGGAGATGGCGAAGATCAGGTCCACCGAGCCGCGGCGGAGGGGAGGGCGGCGGACGTCGGAGACCACCGCCCGGCCGCGGAGCCTCCTCGCCGGCACCAGGTCCATGCCGATCAGCGCCGGGATGCGCAGGGAGGCGACGGCGTCCAGGTACCGCGCCTCCGCGTTCGCGCTCCCCACGTCCACCACCACCCGCTCGCCCCGGTAGCGCGAGAGCACCCACGGGATCTCCACCGCCCGCTCGGTGTCCGCCGCCCCGAAGCGCGGGTAGGGGACGCGGAACACCTCGCCCCTCGCCGGGATCCGCCGTGGCTCGGCCAGCGCGATCAGGAGGTCGCCCTCCGCGGAGCGCTCCACCTCGAACACCTCCGGCGCCACGCCGATGGACGACCCCCAGAACTTCATCTCCACCACCGGATCCACCTGCACCCGGTATCGGCCCGGCTCCCTCGGGATGCTCAACGGGAGGAGCGTCTCGCCACGGCCGGCGGCCACCGGCGCGCTCCTCGGGCCGTCGTGGATGAGCACCTCCCCCGAGGGGCCGAGGACGTGGGTCGCCAGGTGCACCGGCGAGCCCTCCGCCCTGAGGACGATCTCCTCCGGGAGCTGGACCTCGCACCGCGCGGCGAGCGTGCCGGCGAAGCCCGCCAGCCCCGTGACGTCGAGGACCCGGATCACGTGCTGACCTCGACCTCCCACCGGTGGGGCGGCCGGACGTACCCCACGTCGTGGACCTCCGAGCGCACCGCGAAGGTGGAGTGCCCCTTCTGGTAGTCGAAGGCGACGCCGGTGGGGGAGACCACCGCCACGTCCAGCGAGTAGTTGCCCTCGTTGAGGCACAGCCGTTCGATGCGGAAGCGGACCACGCCGCGGCGGGGCAGCGGGGAGGGCACGGCGAACCGCTCGATCTTCGTGTTGGTGCCGTAGGCGTGCATCCCGTCCTCGCGGAAGATGCCGATGCCGAACACGGCCTCCTCCACCGGGCCGGGCGCCTCGAACTCGATCTCGATCGCCGCCTCCGCCTCGGGCTCGAACACCGAGCGCGGCTCGCGGCGCGCGTCCACCATCCGCGCCGCGGCGATCACCACCGACCGGTTCCCCCAGCGCTTCGGGTCCTCCGCCGGCTTCTCGGGCGCGGCGCCTTCGGGGGCGGGGGCTTCCGGAGCGGGGACCTGGGGCGCCGGCGGAGGCACCGCGGGCGTGGCCGCGGCGGGCAGGTGGAGCTGCGCCAGCTCCCGCTCCGCCACCTTCTGGCGGTAGGCGGCGACGACGCGCCGGGGGTCGCCGTGCGCGGCGATCTTCCCCTCGTCCAGCCAGGCCGCCGCGTCGCACCAGTTCTCCACCGTGGTCAGGTCGTGCGTCACCAGCACGATGGTCTTCCCGCGGTCCTTGAACTCCTCCATCTTCGACCGGCTCTTGCGGCCGAAGTGCTCGTCCCCCACGGCGAGGATCTCGTCGATGATCAGCACGTCCGGGTCCACCAGCGTGGCCACGGCGAACGCCAGGCGCATGTACATCCCGGAGCTGTAGGTCCGCACCGGCTCGTCGATGAAGTCGCCCAGCTCGGAGAACTCGATGATCTCCTCCTGGCGCGCGCGGATCTCCGCCCGCGACAGCCCGAGGATGACGCCGTTGATGAGGATGTTCTCCCGCCCGCTGAACTCGGGGTGGAAGCCGGCGCCCAGCTCCAGCAGCGCGGAGAGCCGCCCCTTCACCGACACCGTCCCGCTGGTGGGCGCGTAGATGCCGGTGAGCAGCTTGAGCAGCGTGCTCTTCCCGCTCCCGTTCCGCCCGATGACCCCCAGCGTCCGCCCCGCGGGCACGGTGAGGTCCACGCCCTTGAGCACCTCGGCGGTGCGCAGCTCGAAGCGCTCCTTGCGCTTGCCGGTGACCAGGCCCACCAGCTGCGTCTTCAGCGTGGTGACGCCCCCGCGCACGGTGTGGCGGCGGAAGGTCTTGGTGACGCCGCGCACCTCGATGGCGTTCTCGCTCATGGGCGTCAGACCAGCTCCGCCAGGTCCTCGCGGCGGTGGCTGAAGTAGGCGGACGCGGCCGCCAGCAGCACCAGCGACGCGCCCGCGGCCACGGCCAGCGACCGCAGGCTGGGAAGCTGGTGGCGGTAGAGGAGGTCTTGGTAGGCGGTGGCGATGCCGGCCATGGGGTTCAGGTAGAGGGCGTAGGTCCGCAGGGGCTCCGGGACGCGGTCCAGCGGGTAGAGGATGGGCGTGAGGAAGAACCCCAGCGTCATCAGGTTGGTGACGACCTGCTGCACGTCCCGGAAGGTCACGTTGAGCGCGCTGATGAAGTAGGTGAGCGCCAGCGTGAGCAGCGCCTGCACGGCGATCAGCAGCGGGATGAGCGCCGCGTGCCAGGTGGGCGCCACGCCGTCGATGGCCGCCAGCACGAACACGAGCGGCAGGGAGAGCAGGAAGTTGATCCCGTTGGTGAGCACCACCGTGGCCGGCAGCACCTGGGGGGGGAAGCGGACCTTGTTGAGGAGGTCGCGCCGGTCGGAGAGGGTGGTGGCGCCGCCGACGATGGAGCTGGAGAACCAGATCCAGGGGAGCAGGCCCACGAACATGAACAGCGTGTAGTCCTCGATGTTCTGCCGCATGTAGACGGTGAACAGCAGCGCGTAGACGCCCATCAGCAGCGCGGGGTTGAGGAACGTCCACAAGAAGCCCAGCGCCGAGCCGCGGTAGCGCGCGCGCAGCTCGCGCACGGTGAGGCTCCAGAGCAGGGCGCGGTACTGGTACAGCTCTCGGAAGTTCCGGATCATCGTAGGGTGGCGCGCCTCTTTACACGAGCTCCTCGGGGATGGCGATGGATGCGCCCTCCTCCTGGTAGCTGTCGTAGTCGGTGTTGACGGACCACAGGTCGTGCCGGCCCGCGCCGAGCACGTTCTCCGCCGCCAGCATGCCCATCAGGATGCTGTGGTCCTGGTTGTTGTACTTGAACGCTCCGTAGCGGCCGATGGGGAGGAGGTGGTCGATGCCGCGGAGGTACCGCTCGATCTTCTCCAGCGGCTGCCGGTACCCGCGCTGGTAGACCGGGTAGCAGCGCGGGAGCCGCACCACGCGGCCGTCGAGGATGGGCGCGTCCCGGAGCAGCCCGGTGCCGCGGACCTCGTCGGAGGCGAGGCGGACCAGCGCCTCCTCCGGCTCGCGCCAGAGGGGGTCCGCGTCGTTGCACCAGTACTCGGCGACGAGGATGGAGGAGCGGGCGCCGCCGTGCAGCTCGGGGACCCAGTTGCGGAAGTTGGTGAGCCGGCCCATCCGCAGCTCCGCCGCGTGGATGTAGAGCCAGTTGTCGGGGAAGAGGTCGGGCGCGCCGGCGTGGAGGTAGACGAGGATGGTGTTGCGGAAGCGGAGCGCGGCGGCGGCGGCGAGGACGTCCTCCGGCGCGCCGGGGAGCCGGCCGACGAGGAGGGAGAGCGGCATGGAGGAGACGACGTGGTCGGCCTCCGCGGTCTCCCCGTCCTCCAACTCCACGCCGCGGGCGCGCGCGCCGTCGAGGAGGACGCGCTTCACCGGGCGCTGGAGGTGGATGCGGCCGCCGCGCTCGCGGAGGAGCTCCGCCATCCGTTCGTAGACGAAGCCGGTGCCGCGGCGCGGGTAGGCGAAGCGCTCGGCGAGCGTCTTGTGGCCCCCGGCGCCGAGGGAGAAGGCGTTCTTGACCGCCTCGAGGAGGGAGAGCTTCTTGATCCGCTGGGTGGCGAAGTCCGCGTCCAGCTCCGAGCAGGGGATGCCCCACAGCTTCTCGCTGTAGGTCTTGAAGAAGATCTCGAAGAGGCGGCGGCCGAAGCGCGCCACCACCCACTCCTCGAAGCTGGCGCCCTCCTCGGCGCCGCGGAGGCGGCCGGCGGCGTAGGAGGCCATGCAGCGCGCGGCCTCCAGCGGCCCCAGCTTGGCGAGCGCGTCGAACGGGCGGAGCGGGTAGTGGAAGAAGCGGCCGCGGTAGTAGATGCGCGTGAGGCGGTTGACGAGGCGGTACTCTCTTCCGACGACCTCCAGCCAGAGCGCGTTCACCCGCGCGTCGTTGCTGAGGAAGCGGTGCGGGCCGAGGTCGGCGCGCTGGCCCCAGAGGTCCAGCGTCCGCGCCATCCCGCCGACGTGCGGGCTGGCCTCGTAGAGGTCGACCTGGGCGCCGCCCTTGGACAGCTGGTACGCGGCGGTCATCCCCGCCGGGCCAGCGCCGATGACGGCCACTCGGATGGGGGAGGTCGGTGGAGTCACGCCCAGAGGGTGGCGAGGGTATCGCGCGCGGACGCCGCGATGCGGTTCCAGGCGTAGCGGGATTCGACGACGGCGCGGGCCCGGTGCACGTCCGCGCGTTCGGCGGGCGGGCGGGCGAGGAGCGCCGCGAGCGCCGCCTCGAACGCGTCGGGTTCGGCGAGCTCGCAGCAGGGGGCGAGGTCGTCCAGGCCGCGCATCCCCTGGGGCGTGGAGAGGACCGGGAGGCCCGCGGCGCAGTATTCGAGGACCTTGAGGCTGGTGCCGCTGCCGTGATCGAGCGGGTTGAGCGCCACCGCGGCGGTGGAGAGGAGGGTGGACTTGCGCTCCTCGGTGACGGGGCCGAGGAGGGAGACGTTGGCCGGGAGGTCGGTGGTCACGCCGTTCTTCACGTTGCCGGCGACGATGAAGCGGACGCCGGGCATGGCGCGGGCGAGGGCGGCGATGCGGGTGACGGCGGCGACGTTCGGAGGGTGGTGGCTGCCGATGAACAGGCACTCGCGGGAGTGGGCCCGGGAGGAGGGTGAGGTGAAGGGGACGCGCTCGTCGTCGACGCCGTTGGGGACGAGGGCGATGCGGTCCGCGGGGAGGCCGTAGCGGCGAGCGAGGCGATCGCGATCGCGCTCGGAGCAGGCGAGGACCATCCGGGCGGCGGTCGCGCACCAGCGCTCGACGGATTCCACCAGGTGGAGGGCGGCGGGCGAGCGGAGGGTTCCGGATTTCAGCTCCACCTCGACGTTGTGCGCTTCGTAGACGAGGGGGAGGTAGGGCGCGTGCGCGGCCATCACCGGCGCGGCGTAGGGGTGGGAGGCGATCTGCGCGTCCGCGGCGGCGGCGGCCCGGCGGAAGGCGCGCGCGTAGTCGGGGGTGAGGTGGAGGAGGGCGGGCATCGCCACGTCGGTGATGGGGACGCCGCCGAGCTCCTCGCGCAGGGCGGCCTCGCGCGCGCGGTGCTCCGGGGAGGCGCCGATGATGGTCTGGCGGAGGTGGGGCTCGACCTCCGAGCGCGAGGAGTGGCCGCCGGGTTCCAGGCACACCAGCTCGACGGGGTGCCAGCGCGCGAGGCGGCGGTAGAGCTCGTAGAGGCGGACCTGCCCGCCGCCCATCGGTGGGTAGACGGGGAAGGGGACGGCGACCGCGAGCGCCCTCGGGCGGGGTCTGGAGGAGTGGCCGGCGTTCCGCCGGTCCTGATGTGCGGGCCCCGAAGCTGGAGGGCTCATTGGGGCTTCTTGGGCCGCTTGCCGGGCGCCGCCCTACCCGGGGTTCCCGCGCGCGATGCGTCCGGAGGTGATGAGCTGGTGCGCGCTGCGCGCGACGAGCCCGCGTGCGATGCGTCCGGAGGTGATGAGTCGGTGCGCGCTGCACGCGACGAATCCGTACGCGAGGACTCCAGGGAGGCGAGGCGCCGCTCCAAGTCACTGATGTGCGCGCGGAGCGCGCCGGTCTCCTCCGACGCCTGCAGCCGCCTCACCACGTCGAGCAGCGCGGCGACGATCTGCTCGTTGAACCGCGCCTGCTGCTCCAGCACCGCCCGCACCGCCGGCGCGAGCCCTGACGTCACCGTCGCCCGCACCTGATCCAGCAACTTCCGCCGCCGGCTCCCGGTGGGCTCCGGCACGTACCGCGGCGTGGGGTCCGCCAGCTCACCCAGGTCGCGCAGCATCTCCACCGCCGGCTCCAGCAACTCCTTCAACGACCGGGCACTCCCCGCGCGAGCCGCCGCCGCCTCGAACTTCCGCGCGGCCTCGGAGAGCTCCTCTTCGCGGGGCGGTGTCATGTGCGCTTTCTCCGGGTCCCGTCACGCGACCGGCGCTTCGCCGGAGGCTTCTCCAGCGCCTCCACCTGCTCCCGCAGCCGGATCACCTCCGCGGACAGCTGCGCGTACGCGTCCCGCACGTGCCCGTTGAACACCCGCTGCCGCGCCAGCGTCTCGTTGATCAGCACCTGGCACGTCCTCCGGAACACCCACTTCGCCAGCACCACCGCCTGGCCCACCCCGCCGCGGTGCGTGTGGAGCGGCATCGCCCGCGTCGAGTCCGCGTGCTCCTCCAGCGCGTGGAGGTTGAACGACATCGGGTCCACCCGCGGCTCCGGCCCGTCCATCCGGATCGGCCTCTCCGCCTCAAAGTGAAGCCCGCGCGCGCGGAGCCGCTCCTCGATCCGCCCCAGCAGCTCCTTCCCGTCGATGTCCCTGCCCAAGAGCTTCATCGCCGCGCCTCCGAGACGATCCGATCCATCTGCTCGCGGTACGCATCCAGCACCCGTTCCCACCGGTGCCCGCGCGCGTACGCCGCCGCCTTCCTCGACATCGCCGCCCGCCC
>DASRBA010000040.1:0-12226 GCA_035637895.1 Myxococcaceae bacterium | reverse complement strand
TGTCGCAGAAGTCGCCGAAGTCACCGGGTACGGGGCGCTGTTCCCAATGGCCATTGAGGAATGCGACCACGGCTAAATAGGCTTGCTGTGGGTCCATCGGAGTCATGCCTCACCTCGATCCGCGGAGGAGCCTTTCCACGGACCACGGTTGATCATTGTAGCCGCCCTCTCGAATCGTCCCTTCCCGTACCCAGACCCAGATCTGCTTTCCCGTCTCCAGAAGTCGGGCATAGACCTGGTTTCCGCGAGCGGAGACCCCGACGAAGTTCTCCTCGGTCACAGTGGCCTGGATCAACTCTCGCGCCTCGGCCGTGTCCTGCGCGAAATGCCCAGCGCGCTGGCGGAAGGTCACGAGGCGGGTCGGCCCCTTCGCAGGGGGCTGCCCAGTCACGGCCCGCATCCGTGAGCGTTCGAGACTGGTACCGTGGATCGTGAAGACCTGAACTTGAAGAAGCTCAAGAGGGGTGGGCGGCGAACGTGCGTGTGCCGAACCGGCGAATGGACCTGGCCTTCCTCGGGGGCGTGATCCTCACCGCGACGGCGGCGCTCGCGGGCTCGGCCGTCCATCGGCGGATGGTGCGGCGTCCGTGAGCGCGTCCCTGAACGTCTCCGCACCGCGCGACGCCGCGCCGGAGCCGTGGCTGTCAGTATGGGCCCGCCGCGCCCTCACCATCCCCGGGTACTTCGCCGTCGCCGCGATCTCCTGGGCGGGGCTGCCCGCCTGGCTCGCGTTCGCCCTGTTGGCGGACCTCGCCGCGGGGCGCGCGAGCCGCCTTGCCCGGTCTCGCACCGTGCTCATGTTCGCGCTGTACCTGGCGTGCGAGGTGATCGGCATCGCGGCGGCCCTGGGACTGGGGTTGGTCACCGGCGGAGGTCGGGCGATCGGGGCGCGGCGGTACCTCGCCGCGAACGCCGCCATCCAGCGCTGGTGGACGAGCGCGCTCTTCTCCGCGGCCGTGCGCGTCTTCTCGATGAAGGTGGAGGCCGAGGGGCTGGAGCTGGCGCGGCGCGGCCCCTGTCTCTTCTTCGTCCGCCACACGAGCACCGCGGACACGGTGCTGACGGCGGCGATCGTCACCAACCCCAACCGGCTGGTGCTCCGCTACGTGCTGAAGCGGGAGCTCCTCTGGGACCCGTGCCTGGACCTCGTCGGCCGGCGCTTGCCCAACGCCTTCGTCTCGCGCGGCACGTCGCGAGGATCAGATGAGGTCCGCGCGGTGTCTGGCCTGGCCGAGGGCCTCGACGCGACCTCCGCCGTCCTCATCTACCCGGAGGGAACGCGCTTCTCCGAGCCCAAGCGCGCGCGCGCCGTCGCCGCCCTCCAGGCCCGCGGCCAGCACGCCCTCGCCGCCCAAGCGGAGCATTTCCGCCACGTCCTGCCCCCGAACCTGGGCGGTCCGCTCGCGTTGCTCGACCGGTCCGGCGGGGCCGACGTCGTCTTCGTGGAGCACACGGGGTTCGAAGGCGCCGCCAGCCTCGCCTCGCTCTGGAGGGGCGGGCTGATCGGCCGGACGGTGCGGGTGCGGGTGCGCCGGTTCCCCTCCGGGGAGATCCCCCGGGAGGACCGCGAGGGGTGGCTCTTCGCCCGCTGGGCGGAGGTCGAGGATTGGGTGGCCGGGCAGCTCGGAGAGCGCGCGGAGCCGCCGCGGGCCGCCGCGGTGGAACGGGAGGAGCCGTGACGCTCACCATCATCGGTTCGAACGCGGGGATCGTCCTGGCGATCGCCGCCACGCTGTGGCTGGTCAGCGTGCGCCTCCGGGACGCGAGCATCGTCGACCCGTGGTGGTCGATCCTGTTCCTTGCCGTCACCGCGAACACCGCGCGGATGACCGGGCTGGGGCCCAGGAAGGAGGTGCTGGTGGCGCTCGTCGCGGTCTGGGCGATCCGGCTCTGGGCGCACCTGCTCCGGCGGAGCCGCGGCAAGCCGGAGGACCCGCGGTACGCCGCGTTCCGCCGGCGCTTCGGACCGGAGCGGTACTGGTGGATCTCCTTGTTCCAGGTCTTCCTGCTGCAGGGCGCGCTCGCGCTCCTGGTGTCGGCCCCGCTCCAGGTCGCCGCCGCCGCGCCGCCGTCGTGGCCGCTCGCGTGGACGGACGCGGCGGGTGCCCTCCTGTTCGCCACCGGCTTCGCCTTCGAGGCGATCGCCGATGCGCAACTGCAGCGCTTCCGCGATGACCCGGGCTCGCGCGGCCAGGTGATGGACCGGGGGCTGTGGTCGCGCTCGCGACACCCGAACTACTTCGGCGAGGCGGTGCTGTGGTGGGGGTACGGCTGCTTCGCGCTCCAGACGCCGCTGGGGTGGATCGCGCTCGCCGGGCCCGCCTTGATGACGTTCTTGCTGCTCCGGGTGTCCGGCGTCACCATGCTCGACGCCCACCTGCGCGCGACCAAGCCGGGCTATGCCGCCTACTGCGAACGGACCCCCGCGTTCTTCCCGAGGTGGCGGCGGGGGTAGCGCCAAAGCGCTGGGTGAGCATTCGCACCGACGCTCGAACCGAGCGCGCCCTTGGTCGTTCCCTCCCATTGCCCTCGGCCGAGGGGCTGCTCCACTCGGGCGAGGGACCCTGGCGAACGATGGCTCGCGCCGCGCAAGTGCTCAGCTTGCGCGGCAGTACGAAGACATGGAGGTGGGTGTGAATACGCGTGAAACAATCTTGACCTTGGCAGTGGTACTGGGTGTGGTGGGCACGGCGAGAGCGGACGATCGGAACCCCCCTCCCCCTGCCTCGGAGCTGCCACCCGCGAGGCTCAACCTGTGGCTCGACGGCTTCCACATGAGGGACGGTCACCCCGACGAGCAGAGCGACATTCACCACTTCTGCATGGCGCCGAAGACGGGACCCATCCAGTGCGCGCTCTTCGACGGGGTGGGCGAGAACGCCAACCTGATGGGCGTGGAGTACATCATCGACGACAAGACCTTCGCCGCGCTGCCTGAGCCCGAGAAGCGCCTGTGGCACTCTCACGTCTACGAGGTGACCTCCGGCGCGCTGGTCAACCCCGGGATGACCCAGGAGCAGGAGACCAACTTCCTCAAGAAGGCGATCTCCACCTACGGGAAGACCTGGCACACCTGGGACATGGCGTTGAGTCACTCCGTGCCGCTCGGCCGTCCGGAGCTGATGGTTTCCTTCACCAAGGACGGCGTCCTCCAGCCGGAGATCGCCCAGAAGCGCGACGCGAGGCTGGGCACCAACACCGCCCAACTGCGCGCCGCCCGCGCCAAGGCGATCACCGACATTCCGAAGGTGCTGAAGGGCGCGGACCGGGGCGAGGGGGGAAAGTCCTGCAAGGACAACGCGGAGATGGTGCGCGCCCGGAAGGGACCGGCCCAACGCTGAGCGGACACCAACGGAGGGACGGGGCTCCTTCCTTTCCACATCTCCTCGCCTCCGGGGGCGCTGGCGGTGAAACTGCCCGGATGGACGATCCAAAGCCACCGGGGGATGTCCCCGAGGCCGCGCAGCCGACGCTGATCGGAGGGCAGTCGCTGGCGCACGCGCCGGCAGCGTCGCTCCCGCGGGAGTCGGAGGGCCGTTACCAGGAGGTGCTGATGCTGGGGCGGGGCGGCATGGGCGAGGTGCTGCTCTGCACGGACGGCGTCCTGGGGCGGCAGCTGGCGATGAAGGTGATCCACCCGGACGCGGTGACCAAGGCGGACCGGGTCCAGCGCTTCGTGCGCGAGGCCAAGCTCCAAGGGCAGCTCGAGCACCCGTCTATCGTCCCCGTCTATGACCTGGGCTCGCGGGCGGACGGCGCGCCCTTCTTCACGATGAGCCGCGTGCACGGCGTCACGCTGGAGGAGGTTCTCTTTCAGCTCTCGGTCGGCGACGCGGCGACGCGACGCAAGTACACGCGGCGCAAGCTCCTGGAGGCGTTCAGCCGGGTGTGCCTGGCCCTGGACTTCGCGCACGCGCGCGGCGTCCTCCACCGCGACCTCAAGCCCTCCAACGTCATGTTCGGGGACTTCGGCGAGGTGTACGTCCTGGACTGGGGGCTCGCGCGCCCCATGGCGGAGCTGGATCCGCCCGCCGCGGATGGACCGCCGGCCGACGAATCGCCGCGGACGCAGGCCGGATCCGTGCTGGGCACGCCGGGGTACATGTCCCCGGAGCAGATTGACCGCAGCGTCCCGCTGGACTCGCGCTCGGACGTCTATTCGCTCGGCGCCATCCTCTTCGAGCTGCTCACCCTGCAGCGGCTGCACGCGGGGGACAGCCAGGAACAGGTGCTCGAATCCACGCTTTCTCTCCCGGAAGGACGGCCGTCCGTCCGCAGCCCGGAGGCAGACGTCCCACCGGAGCTGGAGGTGCTCTGCGCCGGCGCCACCGCCCTGGATCGCGAAAAGCGACCGGCCACGGTCCGCGCCCTCCACGACGGGGTGGAGCGCTTCCTGGAGGGGGAGCGCGACCTGGCGCTGCGCCACGAGATGGCCGCCAGGCACGCCCAGCGCGCCGTGTCGTTGGCCGACATGGCCGGCGCAGCGAGCGCTCCGGATGCCTCGCTGGAGCTGCGGCGCCGCGCGATCCGGGAGGTGGGGCAGGCGCTGGCGCTGGACCCGGACCACCAGCTGGCGGCGCAGACCCTGGTGCGCCTGCTCTCCTCCCCACCGAGCACCACGCCCCCCGAGGCCGCCGACGAGCTGGCCGCGGTCAGGGTGCATCGCATCCGTTCGGCGGGCCGGATCGGCGCCCTGACGTACGCCGGCCTCGTCTTCTACTTGCCGCTCCTGCTGTGGATGGGCATCCGGGAGTGGCACTGGGTGGCGGTCCTCTATGCGGGGGTCGCGCTCGCCGCCGGGACCTGCGCCGTGGTCGGCAGCCGCCGCGCGCCCGGGGCCGGCGGGGTCCTCGTCGCCGCGGCCGGGGGCGCCGTCATGACGTTCTGCACCAGCCTGTCGCTCGGGCCGTTCGTGGTCCAGCCCACCCTCGCCGCCGTGAACGTGATGGCGCTCTCCTTCCTCCTCGAACGGCGCCACCGGATCGTGGTGGCCGTGCTGGGGCTCAGCTCCCTCGCACTGCCCGCCGTGCTCGGCTGGCTCGGCCTGTGGCCCTCGTCCTATAGCGTCTCCGGGGACTCGCTGGTGATCAGCTCGCCCATGCTTCACCTCCCGCTCGTCCCCACGCTGGCGCTGCTGGCCGTCACCAGCCTGGCCCCCGTGGTGATCGCGGTGTGGTTCGTGGGGAGGATCCGCGACGATCTCGCCGACGCGGAGCGGAAACTGGCCGTGCAGGCCTGGAGCCTCCGCCAGCTCCTCCCGGAGCGCCCGCCCGCCTGATGCAGATCGCCCCCGCGGCCTGCACCCAGCAGAGGGGGCGCGCTCGCTCAGGAGGCCATCAGCCCGCGAGCGGGTGTGGCGCGAACCCCAGCGCCAAGGCAGCGTCGCGAAGGCGGACATCGTATACCGCCACGCTCGGGCGGCGCCCCGAACGCGCGAGCCAGTCCAGCGTGGCGAGGTGGAGTGCGTCGAGCGTCCGCACCGGCACTGGAAACGGCGTGAGCGCACGCTCGAGGACGAGTGGCGAGAGCTCGACGAGGCTCACGCGCGAGAGGAGCTGGTCCGTCGCATCGCCGTGCGTCGCGACGAGGTTCCGCGCATTCAGCCGGACCCAGGTTTCGTAGACCAGGAGCCGACTTGAGAAGAGGGGTTCGTCCCAGAAGGCTGGTTGCGGGATCCGATCTTCACCGAGCAGCTCGGCCAGGACGACGGAGGTATCGACATAGATCATCGATCGCCTCTGTCGCGCTCGAGCTCATCGAGGAGGGTCCCGGTGGGCGCAACGGGGCGTCGTTCGGGGAGCGGCGCGCGGGGCGCGCGGGCCGGCTGGATGAGCCCGCTCCTCACCGCCTCGGCGAGATGGACGTCGGAGAGCCACTCCGCGCGCCCCGCCTCCGGCGGCCGGATCTCCGCCACCACGCGATCGCGGTCGGTGACGAGCACGGTCTCGCCGCTCGCGGCGAGGCGGATGTACTCCGAGAGCTTGTTCTTCAGGACTTTGAGTCCGACGGCGCGCACCAACGCACGGTAGCTACCAGAAGCCACCTTGGCAAGGCATTGGCTCAAGGACGGAGGCGGCCTTGCGTGCATGAGGGGCAAGGAGCAGGGGGGCTCCGGGACGGGAGATGCTCGCGCCCCAGGACAAGCTCCCACATCAGGGCGCACCAGGTGGGGTCGCCGGTTCGAACCTTTGTCCGCCGCTCAGAAAGAAGGCCTCGTCCCGGGTATTTGCCGGGGCGAGGCTCGATGGATCTCTTCCGCCGGCCGATCAGGGTCTGCGGTACTCGTATTCTACGGAATGTTCTGCCTCTGGGTGTCAAAGAGCGCATCCATCAACGTCGCGCGGCCAGGGAGTACGTTCTGGACGGAGATCTCCGGAACGATGATGGACTCGTATTCGGCCGGGAATTCCTTGTAGCCCATCTCCTGCTCGATGTGCCTCGCGACAAGGTCGGCGACGCTCCCCTCATCCCCCGCGCGTGGTCGGGGCTGAGGGAATCCACGGTGATGATTGCTCCCGACGGCGATCTGGTACAGATGGTAATAGGGTACGAGCACACTCGCCAAGCCAACGATGACATTGTGTGGCTCGGCTGACTTGCTCGTTTCCAGGCGAACCATGTAGACACAGCACCGTCGCGCAGCGGTTGCGTACGGCGCCGTGGTGTCGCCTACGCTCATGCCCGGCAACTCCGACCCGATCCGCTCCACTATATCTTGCCATTTATCGTGGGATTCGAGAGCGCGCTTCCAGGCCCCCTGAAACCGCTTCGTTTCGGGTGCCTCCCGGAAGGCTTCCCCCTCGAGCCAGCCAACGTTGTAGAACGTCGAGGCAACGCGTAGGAATCCCTCTCGATCGAGAGCGCTCATGGCTCACTCAGTGAAGTGGTGAACTGTCGAAAGGGACAGTGGGGATTCCCGCCGTTTTGCACTTCGTCACCCGGACACCGGAGATAACCGCGTCGAGCTCCGCCTCCATCGCAGGGCGGAATTCCTGACACCCTCCGGGCTCGCCGTCGTCATCGAGATGGACGGTTTCGACGAACTCGAAGTGCTCGGGCGTGATGAGCCCAACGACGACTCGGGAGCAGGAGAGCGCGAGCGCCAGCGCGAATCCGTTGGCCAACCAGGCCCTTCTCCGAGTCGATGGAGTCCGCTCCACCCCGAAAAGCGTAGGAGCCGGAAAAGCCGGCGGTCAAATCCGCCCGTTTCCGCGTCATTCCGTGCTACCTCGCGACCCGCGAATGGACACCCCGGACCACGACGGCTGGATGCTCTACGGCGCGACCGGGTACACCGGCGTCCTCCTCGCCGAGGAAGCGAAGCGCCGCGGCCTCCGCCCCCTCCTGGCCGGGCGTTCGGAATCCAAGCTGAAGCCGCTGGCGGAACGCCTGGGCATGCCGTTCCGGGCCGTGGGCCTCGACGACCCGAAGGCGCTCCGTGACTCACTCACGGGCGTACGCGCGGTACTCCACGTCGCCGGCCCATTCGTCGACACCTCGGAACCCATGGTGCGCGCCTGTCTGGACGTGAAGGCGCACTACCTGGACCTCACCGGCGAACGCTCCGTCTTCCACCAGGTGCTGAACACGGACGCGGAGGCGAGGGCGCGCGGCGTGTGCCTGATCTCCGGCGTGGGCTTCGACGTGGTGCCCTCCGACTGCCTGGCGAAGCACGTGGCGGATCGGGTGAGCGGCGGGGCGCACGCGCTGGAGATCGCCCTCGTCATGGTGGGCCGCCCCAGCGCGGGCACCGCCAAGTCGCTGGTCGGCTTCATCCACGAGGGCACCTGGGTGCGCCGCGGCGGCGTGCTCCAGCGGGTCCCCTTCGGCCGCGGCGTGCGCAAGGTCCGCTTCCCCCAGCGCGAGAGCTGGACGATGCCGATGAACCTGGCGGACCTGGAGACCGCCTACCGCACCACCGGCGCGCCGGACATCACCGTGCGGCTGGCCATCCCCTCCAGCCTGGCGGGGACGCTGCGCGCCGCGTGGCCCCTCTTCGCCGCCGGCGCCTGGGCGACCCGCCCCCTGTTCGCCTCCACCCGCATCCAGCGAGCGCTGCGCGACTGGGTGGACGCCCACGTGCAAGGCGCCGACGAGGCGCGGCGGGCCCGGACGCGCACCTTCGCCTGGGCGCGCGCGCACGGCGCGTCCGGGGACGAAACGCAGGCGTGGCTGGAGTGCCCGGACGCCTACGACTTCACCGCGCACTCGGCGCTGAACGCGACGCTCGCCCTCCTCGAGCGCGCCTCGCCCGGCGCCATCACGCCCGCGCTCGCGTTCGGGGCCGACTTCCCCCTCACCGTGCCCGGCGTCCGCCGCCTGGACACCCTGCCCGACCAGCCATGACCCAGCCCTTCACGCCGCACGCCCGCCCCGCCCGCATGGACGACCTCCCCGGCCTCGTCGACCTGGTGGGGCAGCTGGGGTACCCGACGGAGGCGCGCGCGATGGAAGGCCGACTGGACCGGCTGCTGGCCCGGCCGCTGGTGCACCGGGTGGTGGTGGCGCCGGGGCCCACGGGCGGGAAGCTGCTCGGCGCCGTCCACGCCACCCGGCGCGAGACCATCGAATCCGACGACCACGTGGAGATCAGCGGGCTGATCGTCGACGCGGAGGCCCGCGGCACGGGCGTGGGGAAGCTGCTGGTGGCCGCCGCGGAGCGCTGGGCGCGCGACCTGGGCCTGCCCACGGTCCGGGTGCGCTCCAACGTCGTCCGCACCGGCGCGCACGACTTCTACCGGCGCCTCGGCTTCCGGGAGCTCAAGCAGCAGATCGCCTTCATCAAGGAGCTGTAGCGAACCCGCATGCGCCTCGAGGACTGGAAGCGGACCGGCCTGGACTACGACCACCGCGGCTACCACGTCTTCTACCGGGACGAGGGCCAGGGGCCGCCGCTGCTGCTCGTCCACGGCTTCCCCACCGCCTCCTACGACTGGGCGCCGCTCTGGGAGCCGCTGGTCCAGCGCTTCCGCTGCGTGGCGGCGGACCTGATGGGCTTCGGCTTCTCCTCCAAGCCGCGCCCCTACGACTACCGCATCGCCGACCAGGCCGAGCTGTTCGAAGGCCTGTGCCGCCAGCTCCGCCTGGAGGAGGTGCACGTCCTCGCGCACGACTACGGGGACACCGTGGCGCAGGAGCTCCTGGCGCGCTTCCTGGGGCGTCAGGAGCGGAAGCAACGAGGCGTCGTCCTCCGCTCCGTCTGCTTCCTCAACGGCGGCCTCTTCCCGGAGCGCCACCGCGCCCGCTTCGCGCAGCGGCTGCTCGCCTCGCCGCTGGGGCCGTGGCTGGCGCGGCGGTTCGACTTCGCGCGCTTCTCCCGCGCGATGCGGCAGATCCTCTCCGCCGACACCCAACCCACCGACGACCAGCTGCGCGAGTGGTGGGAGCTGGTCCTCCACAACGACGGCCGCGCGGTGATGCCGCGGCTCATCGGCTACATGGCCGAGCGCCGCCGCCACCGCGCCCGCTGGGTGGGCGCGCTCCAGCAGTCGACCGTCCCGCTCCGCTTCATCTGCGGCGCGGACGACCCGGTGTCCGGCCGGCACATGGCGCAGCGCTACCTCCAGCTGGTGCCGAAGCCGGACGTGGTGCTGCTGGAGCGCACCGGCCACTACCCGCAGGTGGAGCGCCCCGCCGAGGTGCTGGCCGCCTACCTCGACTTCGCCTCCACGCCCAGCCAGTCGGTGTGAACGAAGCCCTTCTCGGGCTGATCGCGCCGCTGGTAGGTGTGCGCGCCGAACGCGTCGCGCTGCGCCTGGGTGAGGTTCTGCGGCAGCTCCGCGCTCCGGTAGGAGTCGTAGTACGAGAGCGCGGACGACATCGCCGGCATCGGGATGCCCAGCCGGGCCCCGGTGGCCACCACGTCCCGCCAGGCGTGCTGCTTCTGGGCGATGGTCTGCGCGAAGTCCGGGTCCAGCAGCAGGCTCGGCAGGTCCGGGGTGCGCTCGTAGGCCTTCATGATGGTGTCCAGCAGCCGCGCGCGGATGATGCAGCCGCCCTTCCAGATCCGCGCCATCTCCCGCAGCGAGACGTTCCACTTGAATTCGGTGGAGGCGGTCTGGATCAGCCGCATCCCCTGCGCGTAGGTGCAGATCTTCGCCGCGTGCAGCGCGGACTGGACGTCCTCCACCAGCGCGCTCACCGCGGCGCGGTCCACGGCGGTGGGCGGCCCTTGCAGGACCTTGCTGGCGGCGACGCGCTCGTCCTTCATGCTGGAGAGCACGCGCGCGTCGAGCGCCCCGGCGATGGACGGCACCGGCACGCCCAGGTCGAGGGCGATCTGCGCGGTCCACTTTCCGGTGCCCTTCTGGCCCGCCTTGTCCAGCACCAGGTCCACCAGCGGCGTCTGGCCCTCCTTCACCGAGAGCACCTTGGCGGTGATCTCGATCAGGAAGCCCTCCACCGGGCCCTTGTTCCACTCGGCGAAGACCTCCGCCATCCGGGCGGCGGACAGCCCGGCGCCGCGCCGGAGCAGGTCGTACGCCTCGGCGATCAGCTGCATGTCGGCGTACTCGATGCCGTTGTGCACCATCTTCACGAAGTGGCCGGCGCCGTCCGGGCCCACGTGGGTGGTGCACGGCCCGGAGTCGGTCTTGGCGGCGATGGCCTCCAGCACCGGCCGCAGCCGCTCGAACGCCTCCTTCTTGCCGCCCGGCATCAGCGACGGGCCGTACCGCGCGCCCTCCTCGCCGCCGGAGACGCCCAGGCCGACGAAGGAGAAGCCGGCGGCGGTGAGGTCGGCTTCGCGTCGCTGGGTGTCCTTGAACCAGGAGTTGCCCCCGTCCACCACCACGTCGCCCGGCTGGAGGAGCGGCTTGAGCTTGTCCAGCGTCATGTCCACCGGCCCGCCGGCGGTGAGCATGAGGATGATCCGCCTCGGGCGCTCCAGCGAGCCGACGAATTCCTCCAGCGTCCGCGTGGGGACGAACTTCTTCCCCTTCGTCTTGGCCACGAACTGGTCCAGCGCCTCCGGGCCGCGGTTCCAGACCGCGGTGGTGAAGCCGTGGTCCTCGATGTTCATGGCCAGGTTGGCCCCCATCACACCCAGCCCGCCCAGCCCCACTTGCGCTTGCGTCGCCATGCCGCTCTTCCTTTCGAAACCCGAACCGCTCAGGTCTTCAGCTCGCTCGCCGCCGCCTGGTCCAGCACCCACTCGTGCGAACGCCACAGCCGGGAGGGCACCGCCGCCGCCGGCTCGTCCCCCTGGAGCGCGCGCCGCACCGCGGCCGCCTTCCCCTTCCCCACGACCGCCATCAACCCCCTGGTGCCGCGGAGCGCGGCCGGGGTGAGCGTGAGCCGGTGCGGCGGCGGCTTGGGGCTGTCGTGGACGGCCACGCACGGGCGCACCCCCTCGCCCACCAGCGGCGACCCCGGGAACACCGAGGCGAAATGCCCGTCCTCGCCGATGCCCAGCAGCGCCAGGTGGATCTTCTCCGGCAGCAGGCGCGCGTAGTCCGCCGCCGCCTGCTCCTGGTCCGCGCGTTCGCCCTCCATCCGGAACACCAGCTCCGGGTCGATGGGGACGCGATCGAACAGCGCCTCCTTCGCGCCGCGGTAGTTGCTCTCCGGGTCGCCGGGCGGGACGCAGCGCTCGTCCACGAAGTACCAGCGCACCGCGGCCCACGGCAGCGAGGCGCGCGCCAGCCGGCGCAGGATGGGTCCGGGCGTGCTGCCGCCGCTGAGCGCCACCGCGCAGCTGCCGGAGCGCGACACCTCCTCGGCGATCAGCGAGGCCATCCGGTCCGCCGCGTGCTCGGCCAGCGCCTCCGGGGTCTGGGCGACGTGGATGCTCATTTGAGCGGCGTCCAGCGGCGGCCGTCCCGCCGCAACAGGTCCTTGGCTTCCTCCGGCCCCGCGCCGCCCGGCTCGTACGTCACCGGCCCCTGCGGCGCCTTCTCCAGCGCCTCGATGATGGGCGTCACCAGCTTCCACGCCTGCTCCACCTCGTCGCGCCGCGCGAAGAGGGTGGCGTTGCCGCGCATGCAGTCCAGCAGCAGCCGCTCGTACGCCTCCTGCGGCTGCTTCTGGAAGGCGCCCGAATAGTTGAAGTCCATGGTGACGCCGGAGACGGACAGGTCCTCGCCCGGGATCTTGCACTCGAACCCCAGGACGATGCCCTCCTTGGGCTGGATGCGGATGGTGAGCACGTTGGGCTCCAGCCTTTGGCAGAGGTCGTCCTGCTTGAAGAGGCAGAACGGCACCGACTTGAAGTGGATGGAGACCTCCG
>DASRBA010000039.1:0-6922 GCA_035637895.1 Myxococcaceae bacterium | reverse complement strand
CCGAAGCCTAGGCCTTCGCGGGTCACCCCGGCCGAGGTGACCTTGCCGTAGCTGCCGGACGCCTCGGGGCCGATCCACAGGCCCACCGGCGCCTTGCCCAGGAAGAACACCCGCAGGCCCGCCTCCGCCCCCACCCAGAGGGACGAGGAGGTGCCCCGCCGCCCGTACGCGCCCTGGGGCTGGAGGTAGAGGGAGAAGAGGGGCCCCAGCGCGCGCTCGTACTCGATGCCCAGCTGCTGGTTCTTGATGGCCAGCGGGTTGAGCGTGATGGTGTTCCCCGGCCCCTGCGGCTCCGGTTTCGGGGGCGGCGGGCGGGTGAGGTTGTTCCAGAAGTCCACGATCGCCTTGCCCGGGTCCGGGCCTTGCGGCGGGTCCTCCGCCCGCGCGCTCCCCGCCGCCACCAGGCCCAGCGCCAGCACCGCAGTGGTGATCCGCGGCCTCAGGCCCCACCGCGGGGGCTTCTCCCCGGCGTTGCCGGCGCCACCGAACGACTCGGCCGTCCGCTGCTTCATCAGGCTCCTCCGCGGGGGCCAGTCTATGGTGCCGCGCCCATGAAACGCCCCCTCGCGGTCTGTTGCCTGGCTGCCGCCCTGGCGTGCGCCACCCCCGCCACTCCCCCCGCGCCACCCCCGGATCCGAAGCCGCCCGCCGAGCGGGAGGTGAAGTGCCGGGCCGGCGGTGGCGCCGCCCACCTGACCGCGGATCCGGCCGCCTCCGCGCGCGCCTACGCGCGGGCGTGCGGGCACGCGGAGTCGGTGGAGTTGACCCGCGCCCTGGTCGCCTTCCCCACCGTGCGCGAGGACGAGAAGGCGTTCCCGCAAGCGGCGGACGAGATGGCGAAGTACCTGGAGGGCGTGGCCCAGGACCTGGGCGGCACCTTCCGGGCGGTGGACGGCCGCGAGGTCTACGAGGTGTCGCTGGGCGACCCGGCCGCGCCGGTGGGCGTCGCCTTCCTCACCCACGGGGACGTGGTGCCGGTGGGCGGCAACTGGACGAAGAAGCCGTTCGAGGCGCAGGTGGAGGGCGACCTCCTCTACGGCCGCGGCACCGAGGACGACAAGGGCCCCACCGCCGCCGCCCTGGTGGCGATGCGCTCGCTGTCCGCCGCCGGCTACCACCCGAAGGAGCGGGTGCAGCTGATCGCCGGGATGGGCGAGGAGCACGACTGGAGCGGGATGGTGAAGTACTCCAAGGAGGTGAAGAAGCCGCGCTACGTGATCTCGCTGGACGCCAACTTCCCGGTGGTGATCTCCGAGTTCGGCTTCGTCGGCTGGACGTTGGAGGTGAAGGGCAACGCCGGCGGCCTCGGCGTGATCACCCCGGAGCAGTCGAAGGCGCTGAGGGAGGGAAAGAAGCTGAAGGACATGGACACGAGCAAGAACCCGGTGTGGGCCAAGGGGTGCGCGCGCGTCGCCTCCGCGCAGGGCGGGAGCTTCCTCACCCAGGTCCCCGCCGAGGCCACCGCCCTCTTGATGCCCCCCATCGGGACGAAGCAGGAGGTGTTCCTCGCCCAGGTCCAGAAGCTGGCCGCCGAGGACATCGCCCGGCGCGGAGCGCCCTTCACCGCCGAGGCGTCCGCGGAGCCCGGCGGCCCGGGCGTGCGGCTGCGCACCACCGGCAAGTCCGTGCACTCGTCGGTGGCGGACCAGGGCGCCAACCCGCTCTGGCCGCTGGCCGCCATCGCCGTGAAGGCCGGAGCGTGCCCGGAGGGGCCGGGGCGGCTGCTGCACGTGCTCGCCGGGCGGTTCGACGGGGACCACTGGGGCGAGAAGCTGGGGGTGGCGTATTCGGACCCGGCGATGGGGAAGCTGCTGGCCATCCCCACCGTCCTCAAGAGCGAGCCGGGCAAGGCCACCCTGGGCGTGAACATGCGCCGCCCCGCCGGGATGGACAACGCGGCCTTCACCGAGAAGCTGAAGGCGGCGCTGGCCGGGCTCGACCGCGACTTCGGGCCCCTGGAGGAGGACGAGTCGCAGCGCTTCCTGGGTGAGCCGCACGTGGCGGACATCCAGGGGGACCTGGTGCCGACGCTCCTGTCCATCTACGGCGAGCTCACCGGGGAGAAGGACCCCAAGCCGATCACCGTCCGGGGCGGGACGTACGCCCGGCTGTTCCAGGGCGCGGTCTCGTTCGGGCCGGAGCTGCCGGGGAAGACGTACCGCGGGCACGCGCCGGACGAGGCGATCGATCTGTCCACGCTGGACCTGCTCACCCGCGCGGCGGTGGAGGCGGTGCTTCGCCTGGACAAGCCCGCGCCTTGACGTCGCGCTCCTGGTGGTAGTCTCCGCGCGGGCCGCTTCGCGGGGGAAATCCGGTGCGCTGGCGCTTGGCGGTGGTTGCGGCGTTCGCCGTGCTGATCGGTGTCGGCGCGCTGGTGCTGGAGCGGCGCGCTCCGGAGGCAGTGGCCGCCTCCGAGAGGCCCGCGGCGCTCCCGCGCGGCGTCGTTCCCACGGTCGACTTCCGGCCCGCGGTGACGCCCGCGCCTTCGCTCCCGGCGGGCGCGCTGGGCTCGGGTGGCGCGGTCTTCGCTCCCGGCGGCGAGATCGACGTCCCGGTGGGGGTGCGCTGGTCCGTGGAGGGCGCCTCCGCCGCCGCCCCCGAGCCCGCCGATCCGCTCCCTGGCGTGGAGCACTTCTTCCTGGGCAACGAGCCGTCGCGGTGGCGGACCGGCGTCCCCCGCCATGCGAGCGCGCTCTACCGCCAGCTCCGCCCAGGCCTGGACGTGAAGGCGACGCCGCGCGCCCGGGGCCTGACCCTCGCCGTGACGGCCACTGCCCAGGTGCTCCGCGAGACCTGGTTCCGCTGGGACGGCGCGGGGGAGGCGAAGGTCGAGGAGGGCGGTCGGCTCGTGCTGGCGACGCCCGAGGGCCCCCTCACCCAGACGCTGGAGGGCCCCCTCCGTCTCGCCGAGACGCGCGCCGTGCCGGGCGGCGGGCTGGCGTACCGGCTGGAGGCGGAGATCCAGCCCACCGGCCCCATGACCCCGGGGACGTACCAGGTGGGCGTGGCCTGGCCCTACCTGTTGCCCACCAACGTCGGCAGCGGCGACGCCGTCAACGACCTGCACCGCTCGCCCGACGGCACCGTGGTGGTGGTGGGGAGCACCTCCGTCGGCTTCTTCACCGGCGCGCTCGACGGCGGCACCAACCGGGCCCAGGACGCCTACGTGGCGAAGTTCGACGCGGACGCAGGGTTGATCTGGGGTGCGTACCTGGGGGGGACCAGCGGCGAGTTCGGCGAGGACGTGGCGTTCGATCCGCTCGGGAACCTGTACGTCGTCGGGAAGACCCAATCCAACAACTATCCCGTCTTCCCGATCCCCGGCGCATACCAGGTCACCCTGAAGGGCGGGGCCGACGTGTTCGTAACCAGCCTGCCGCCCTCCGGAAACTCCATCCGCTGGTCGACCTACCTGGGCGGGACTTCCACCGTGAACAACAGCGAGGACGCGCTCGCGGTTGGCGTCGATCGGATGGGGAGCGTCTGGGTGGGCGGGTACACCGCCTCGGCCAATTTCCCGACGACGCCGACCGCGTTCGACACCACCAACACCAACAACGGCGGCTGGCCGTCCAGCGACGCCTTCATCGCGGAGCTCAGCGACGCCGGCGATGCACTGCTCTTCTCGTCGTTCTTCGGAGGGCCGGGCGGGGGGACGGAGATCTACGATCTCGCCTTCGACCCGGTGAGCGGCGACCTCATCGCGGTAGGCGACTCCGCCACGCCCAACGTCAGCGTCGGGACGGTGGCCACGCCGCCGCTCCAGCCCGGCTCCAACGGGGGAAGCCTCGAAGGCGTCCTCCTCCGCCTCCCGATCGCCAACCCCGGCCAGCCCACCTGGTTCTCCTACCTGGGTGGAAGCGGCGGCGACACCATCGAGGCGGTCGCCGTGGACAGCAGCGGCGCCCTCTACCTTGGCGGCGTGACGTCCTCCCCCGGTTTTCCGGTGGACGGAGGGCTGGGGTACCCATACCAGGGCATCGCCGACGCCTTCGTGACCAAGGTGCGCCCCTTCCCGCTCGTCGGCATCGAGTGGAGCACGTTCATCGGCGGCAGCGGTTACGACGAGATCCGCGCCCTCGAGCTGGGGTCGAACGGGGAGATCTGGCTGGCGGGTCAAACCAACTCTCCGTCCATCCGCGACTTCGACGGCGGCCAGCAGGGGATGAACGACGCGCTGGTGGCGCGCCTGAGCCCCACTGGCGACTCGCTGGACTGGGGCACGTTCCTGGGCGGCACGCAGAACGAGGACGCCCGCGGGATCGCGGTCGACGGCCGGAGCAACGTCTACGTCGCGGGGGACACGTCCTCCGGCAACTTCCCGGTGACGCACACGGCGGGCAATGATGGGTTCCTCGTCAAGCTGGACACCACCCCGCCCGTCGGGGGCATGGTCGCGGACGGGCCGAACCTGGGGTCCGACTTCACGTACCAGACCGTCAGCACCGGGTTCGGCGCGAACTGGTTCGGGTTCTTCGACCCGGACGAGCCGGTGGTCCGCTTCGAGTTCGGCCTGGGCACCGCGCCCGGGCTCGTCGACGTGACGGGCGGGTGGCTGGACGCCGGATCGATGGCGACGGGAGCCGCGGGGGGGCTGACCCTGGCGCAGGGGCAGACGTACTACGCGACGGTGCACGCCATCTCCCTGGGGGGGCTGGTGAGCGCGCCGGTCAGCTCCAACGGCGTCACGGTGGATACCACCGCGCCACCCGACGGCGGCGTGCGGGACGGGCCGGGGGTGGATCGCCAGTTCCAGCGCCGGACGGATCCCATCGAGGCCAACTGGGACCCGATGATCGACCCGACCTCCGGCACCGTGGCCTACAAGGTGGCCATCGGGTCCGATACGTCCGACATCGACGTCCTCGATTACACGGACGTCGGGCTGTCGCTGGACGCCGGCTTCTCGGCCTCGTTGACCGACGGGAAGCGCTACCACGTCACGGTGAAGGCGGTGAACGGCGCGGGCCTCGCCACGTCCTCCGCCTCCAACGGAGTGGTGGTGGATGACTCGCCGCCGGACCTGGGAACGGTGTCGGATGGGCCGACGCCCGGCGCCGACGTCGATGCGCAGCCACGCACGGCGCCGATCGAGGCCACGTGGAGCCCATTCACGGATCTGCAGAGCGGGATCGCGCGGTACGAGTACGCCGTGGGGACGACCGCGGGCGGCACCGAGATGCGGGGCTTCACCTCGGTGGGCACCGCGACCAGCGTCACCGCGAACGGGCTGTCCCTCACCGCGGGCACCAAGTACTTCGTGAGCGTCCGCGCGTTCAACAACGCCGGCGGCTCGAACACGGCGGTCTCGGATGGGGTGGTGGCGCTTGGGGGAGATGGGGATTCGTGCTCGCAGGACGGCGACTGCGCGTCCAACCTGTGCCGGAGCAACCGGTGCCTCCCGGCGGGGACGGCGGTGCTGCTGGAGCTCTCGCACGACGCGGGTTCGCCGGTGCACTTCGGCGCGCGGGCGGAGATCTCCGCGGAGGTGATGAGCATCGGGGCCGCTTTGCCGGCGACGACGCTGGTGATGACGGCGGAGGGCCTGGCGCTGGCGGGCCCGGACGCGGGCTCGGCGACGTGCGACCAGGGGGAGACGCTGGCGGTGGCTCCGGTGCCTTTGGACCAGACCGTGACGGTGCCGGTCTTCGCGTACGTGTGCCGCGGGCCGGGCGGCGACCCACCGTCGCTCACCGGCCACCTGGAGGCGCCGGACGGGGGCCGGATGACGCCGGACGTGAAGTTCGACCTCCCGGTGGACCCGCAATCAGTGCCTGTGGGGTGCAACTGTGTGAGCGCGCCGGGGGCGATGGCGGTGGCCGCGTTGCTCTGGATGATCGGGCGGCGGCGCCGCAAGCGCTGAGAAACCATTGCGCGCCGCGGACGCCCGATTCATCGCGCCGCGGGGCGCCACCCCCGCCGCGATGCACTAGGCTGCCCACCCCTATGGACCTGGTCGACGTCCCCTCTGCGCTCTCGGCGGTGACGGTGTTCGCGCGCGGCGCGCTGTGCACCCGGCGGGCGCGCGTCACTCCCGCGGCCGGCGCCCTCCCCCGGCGCCTGCGCGTGACGGGCCTCCCCCTCTCGCTCACCTCCGGCTCCCTCGCCGCGCGGATCGCCGCCGGCCCGCGCGGGCTGCGCGTGCACGACCTCCGCCAGACGTTCGACGTCCGCCTCCGCGGCGGCGAGCTGGACCTGGCCGCCGAGGAGCGCGCGCTCCGGACCGCCGAGGACGCGGTGCGGCGCCTGGAGCGCGAGCACGGCCAGGCCGCCCGCGAGATCGCCCAGCTCTCCGCCCTCCGGCCCCTCCCCCCGAAGCCGAAGGAGGGCGACCCGCCGCGCCAGGCGCCCGTGGACGCCATGCTCGCGCTGGCCGCGTTCATGGGCGACGAGCTCTCCCAGCTCCACCGGCGCCGCCGCGAGCTGGAGGAGAAGGTGATCGACGCCCGCAACGAGCTGGAGCTGCGCCGCCGCCGCCTGGAGGAAGCCTCCACCGAACGCCACACCAGCGCGGCCAAGGTCCACCGCGCCGCGGTGATCGCCCTCGACGGCCCGCTGGAGGGCGCCTCCGACCCGGTGGACCTGGAGCTGGAGTACTTCGTCCCCGGCGCCCGCTGGTACCCCTCCTACGAGCTGGCCCTGGAGAAGTCGCTGGAGCGCGGCGCGCTGCGGATGCGCGCCTCGGTGGCGCAGAAGAGCGGCGAGGACTGGACCGGGGTGAAGCTCCGCCTCTCTACCGCCGACCTCCAGCGCCGCGCCGTGGTGCCGGAGCTGAAGGCCCTCCGCATCGGCCGCGCGCAGCCGCCCGCGCCCAGCCACGGCTGGCGCCCCCCGCCCCCCGGCCTGGACGAGCTGTTCGCCGACCACGACGCGTCCGTCCGCCTCCGCCCCCGCCAGGAACCCGCCCCTCGCCAACCCATGG
>DASRBA010000038.1:0-25949 GCA_035637895.1 Myxococcaceae bacterium | reverse complement strand
GACGTGCCCATCGAGGAGAAGCAGGCCGTCCTGGAGACGGTGGACCTGAAGGCCAGGATGAAGCTGGTCCTGGAGCTGCTCAACCGGAAGCGGGAGATCCTCAAGCTCTCCAACAAGATCGACTCCGCCGTGAAGGGCGAGATGTCGAAGACCCAGCGCGAGTACAACCTGCGCCAGCAGCTCAAGGCGATCAAGGAAGAGCTGGGCGAGATGGGGGAGGAAGAGGAGGAGCTGGACGAGCTGCAGGAGCGCATCAAGAAGGCGGGCCTGCCGCCGGACGTGGAGAAGGTCGCCCAGAAGGAGCTCAACCGGCTCAAGACCATCCCCGCCGCCTCCTCCGAGTACACGGTGGCGCGCACGTACCTGGACTGGATCGCGGACCTGCCGTGGTCCAAGACCACCGACGACAACCTGGACATCGAGAACGCGCGCGGGATCCTCGAGAACGACCACTACGGCATCAAGAAGGTGAAGAAGCGCATCCTCGAGTACCTGGCGGTGCGCAAGCTCAAGAACGACATGCGCGGGCCCATCCTCTGCCTGGTGGGACCGCCGGGCGTCGGCAAGACCTCGCTGGGGCAGTCCATCGCCCGCGCCACGGGGCGCAAGTTCGTCCGGCTCTCTTTGGGCGGCGTGCGCGACGAGGCGGAGATCCGCGGCCACCGGCGCACCTACGTGGGCGCCCTGCCCGGCCGGTTCATCCAGAGCATGAAGAAGGCCGGGACCAAGAACCCGGTGATGATGCTGGACGAGATCGACAAGCTGGGCGCGGACTTCCGCGGCGACCCGTCGGCGGCGCTTTTGGAGGTGCTGGACCCGGAGCAGAACAACTCGTTCTCGGACCACTACCTGGACGTGGCGTTCGACCTGTCGAAGGTGATGTTCATCGCCACGGCCAACCAGCTCGACCCCATCCCCGGGCCGCTCCGGGACCGCATGGAGATCATCGAGCTGTCCGGCTACACCTTCGAGGAGAAGCAGCACATCGCCCGGCTGCACCTCATCCCCAAGCAGCTCAAGGAGCACGGGCTGACCGGGGACCACATCACCATCGAGGAGGCGGCGCTGCTGGTGATGACCACCTCGTACACGCGCGAGGCGGGCGTCCGTAACCTCGAGCGCCGGATCGCCGACGTGTGCCGCGCGGTGGCGGTGGAGGTGGCCTCGGGCAAGACGGAGAAGCAGAACATCACCCCGGACCGGGCCAAGGAGATCCTGGGGCCCGAGCAGTACTACTCCGAGGTGGCCGAGCGCACCGAGGTCCCGGGCGTGGCGACCGGCCTGGCCTGGACGGCGGTGGGAGGCGACCTGCTGTTCATCGAGGCGACCAAGATGGCGGGCAAGGGCGGGATGACGCTCACCGGCCAGCTGGGCGACGTGATGAAGGAGTCCGCCCAGGCGGCGCTCTCGTACCTGCGCAGCAAGGCCGAGGGGCTGGGGATCAACCCCAACTTCATGGAGAAGACCGACCTGCACCTGCACTTCCCGGCCGGCTCCATCCCGAAGGACGGCCCGTCGGCGGGCGTCACCATCCTCACCGCGCTCACCTCGCTGCTCACCGGCATCCGGGTGCGGAGCGACACGGCGATGACCGGCGAGGCCACCCTGCGCGGGCTGGTGCTGCCGGTGGGCGGCATCAAGGAGAAGGTGCTGGCGGCCCACCGGGCGGGCATCAAGCGGATCATCCTCCCCGAGCGCTGCAAGAAGGACCTGGTCGACGTGCCGGACCAGGCGCGCAAGGAGCTGGAGTTCATCTTCGTGGGACGGATGGACGAGGTGCTCCAGAACGCGATGGAGGAGGACCCGTTCAAGAAGGCCGCGGCGTCCAAGCCGCCGGACGGATCCGGCGGGGAGAAGGCGCCGGAGCTGCCGCCCAAGCCGGCCGAGCCTCCCGCTCCGGAGATCCGCGCCTAGAATCCGGCGCTGATGAAGACGATCCTCAAGGTCGGCGGCCTCCTCCTGCTCATCGGGTTGGTGGCCGTCGGCGTTCAGATGGCGCGGGTCCGCTCGCAGATGCCCACGCCGCAGGGCGCGCGGATCGACGCGGAGCCGGTGGCGATCGGCGTGCTGGTGAAGTTCTCCTACGCGTGGATCGTGAAGACGCCCCACGGCGCCTTCTTGATCGACGCCGGGCCGGACGCGACGGCGGCGGAGATCCTCACCGAGCTGAAGGTCCAGGGCATCGCCCCGGAGGCGGTGCACACCATCTTGCTCACGCACGGGCACGAGGACCACTGGGGCGGCGCCTCGGTGTTCCCCAACGCGAAGCTGATCGCCGGCCCCGGCGACGCGTCGCTGGTGCGCGGCCAGCGCAACGCCATCCCGGCACCCGTCCTCTTCCTGATGCACGCCTTCGGGGAGCCGCGCCCGCCGATGCCGGCGAAGCTCGAGGAGCTGAAGGGGGACACCCGGTTGGACCTGGACGGCGTCTCGGTGCAGGCGTTCAGCCTCCCCGGCCACACGCAGGGCTCGATGGCGTACCTGGTGGGGGACGTGCTGTTCACGGGCGACTCGCTGATGGCGCGGCCGGACCACACCCTGGACCTGGGGCCGCGGATGTTCTGCGAGGACGCGGCGCAGAACCGCGCTTCCTTGGCCAAGCTCCGAGAGATCGAGTTCAGCCGGATCGCGGACGGCCATGCCGGGTTGACGGTCGACGCCAAGCAACGCGCGGAGACGTTCCTGAAGCAGCCGCAGGGATAGACTCCAGGCCGTGGGTTTCCTCCGCGGCGTGATCGTGGGCGCGGTGATCACGCTCAGCGCGGGCGTGGGGCTGGGACTGGTGGGCATGATGGCCCGCGAGTACTGGCAGCAGGAGCAGCGCGAGCGCGCGGCGGCGGCGCTGGAGCCGGATCGGGAGCCGGGGCATCGGGCGCCGGTCACCGGCGAGCCGGGCGACCTCCTCTCCGAGCTGTCCGCGGCGCAGCGGGCGGAGGCGGAGAAGCGCGCGGGCCCCTCCCCCTCCGTGCCGGTGGCGGGGTCCGGGGCGGTGGCCACCCCGGAGCTGCTGGCCGGGCAGAGCGAGACCAAGCGCAACCAGATGCTGGTGGTGGACCTCTACCTCCAGGTCACCGGGCGGTACCCGACCACCAAGGAGCTGAAGACCTGGCTGGACCCGGAGGCGCCGCTGCAGCTGAAGCTGCGGAGCTTGCGGCTCGTCGGCGAGGAGGACGTGGGGGTGGCGAACTTCATCGCCGGGACCTTGATGGAGGCCCCGGTGTACCGGCAGCGCTTCCCCGCCCCGGCGGAGGCCCTGCTGGCGGAGGCGAAGGCGGGCGATGGGGCGGCGGTGGTGGGCGCGCTGTTCGCCCGCGCCATCGGGGCGCTGCCGGAGGCGAAGGGCGACGACGCGACGCTGCTGAAGGCGCTGCGGGCGCGGTTCGGGTTGACCCCGTCGCAGGTGACGTCCGCGAAGGTGATGACGGAGCTGCTGCGGATGGCGAGCGAGAGCACCGACGTGGGCGAGCACTGGCTGGAGCCGGGCGAGCCGCTGGCGGTGGAGCTGGACGCGATCCGGACGTCGCTGCGGAGCGGGCGGGTGGTGGTGGCGCGCGGGCACGACCCGTCGCCGCGGTGGGTGCTGGTGGCGGGGTTCGACGCGTCGGGCGCGTTCCTGGTGCGCGACCCGCGCGGCGGCATGGGCGAGAAGACGGAGCCGGAGCAGCTGCTGGCGTTCCTGCGGGGCTCACCCGGCGATGCGGGGACCGTGGTCGCGACGGGAGGGGTGTGGCTGGACGCGGCGGCGAAGCCCAGCTCGAAGCCCTGCCCGCCGCCGCCGGTCGCGCTCGCTCGCGGGGTGCCCATCCCCTCGGACCAGTCGCTCCCTGGGTTGACGGGGGTGATCGAGGGCGCGCAGGTGAACCTGACCCGGCTGCGCATCCCGCCCGGGCAACACACGATGCGCGGGACGATGAGCGCGACGGCGGAGGAGATCGACGCGGTGCTGGCCGCGGCGCACTCGCCCGCGGCGGGGACGGGGAAGGCGTTCGTGAAGTTCGGGCAGTACTACAACCTGGACCCGCTCTATGCGCTGGCGTTCTTCAAGCACGAGTCGTGGTTCGGCACGCACCCGAAGTGGGTGGGCTGGATGGGCGACGGACGGAGCACGAAGAACATCGGCAACATCCGCTACTTCGCCGCGCCGGACCCGGAGCGCCAGCCCCAGTTCACCGGGTTCAACGGCTTCCGCGCGTACCGGAGCTGGGAGGACGGCATCGAGGACTGGTTCAAGATCCTCGCGTTCGATTCGCACTACGCGGGGCTGCACACGGCGGAGGCGGTGCTGCCCATCTACGCGCCGACGTCGGAGAACGACACCGGCGCGTACGTGAAGGACGTCATCCAGTTCGTGGAGAACTGGCGCACGCAGACCGCAGCGCCGCTGAAACCACGGCCGGCGCTGGCGCAAGGTGGGTGCCCCTGACCCAGTGACCCTTCGGACGGCACGGCCATCGGGCGCGAGCAGTAAATCCCGTTACACGCGACCGCAGCGCACATCGTGCGACAACGCAACGCATGAGCGCCTCGATCGTCCCCCCCGCCCAGCCCCGCCAGTACGTCGTCGAGCTCCCGTCTTCTCAGGAGTCGATCTCCGGTCTCTCGAACCTCAAGCAGAGCGACCTCGAGAAGAACCTCTCCACCGGCAACCGCAAGGTCGTCACCCTCGACGAGTTCCAACTCGCGGAGCTCAAGCGCCAGAACCCCAGCGCCATCGTCTTCGAGAACGCCCGCGTCCGCGTCCCCACCCCCGAGGAGCTGGGCGCCAAGCCGGTGTTCGACGTCCGCGACCCCTCCGACGTCGTCCAGCCCACCGCGGTCACCGACGGCATCCAGGTCCACGGCGCGGACCAGCTCCACGCCCAGGGCGTCAAGGGGCACAGCTCGCAGTTCTCGCCCATCATCGTCACCGTCGACACCGGCGTCGCCCCGCACAAGTTCCTCGAGACCGACCAGCGCGGCCTGAAGTTCTGGGACGTGTTCGACGCCAAGGAGGAGGCCTGGAAGGACGGCGAGAGCCACGGCACCCACGTCTCCGGGATCATGTTCGCCGACGGCGCCAACATGAAGGGCATGGCGCCGGACGCCAACTTCATGGGCATCAAGGTGCTGGACGACACCGGCAACGGCACCATCGCCTCCGTCATGTCCGGCCTGGAGAAGGCCGCCCAGTACTACGACGAGGTCGCCGCGCCCGCCGGCCGGCCCATGGTGCTCAACATGTCGCTCGGCGATGACGCGGTGCCGCCCGTCGCCCAGGACGAGATGCATAAGAAGCTCAAGGAGATCCTCGACGCTCGCCCCGGCATGATGATCAGCATCGCCGCCGGCAACGCGGGCCCGGGCTCCAACAGCATCGGCACGCCGGGCAACTTCCAGCACCCGCAGGCGATCACCGTGGCCGCCGCCAACACCCGCAACACCGTCGGCATGGACGACGACACCGCGGCCAGCTTCTCCTCCCGCGGCGGCAACGACACCGACAAGGGCCAGGACGCCCTCCGCAACGGCGGCATCATGGCCGACGGCAGCAACGTCATCTCCACCGTGGGCAGCGGCAGCAGCCTCCAGTCCATGTCCGGCACCTCCATGGCCTCGCCGCACGTCGCGGGCGCCGCCGCGCTCCTCTACGACCTCGCCGGGAAGCTGCAGGCGGAGGGCAAGCTCTCCGTCCCGCTCACGGAGATCAACCCGCTCAAGCTCCTGCGCGAGACCGCCTTCGACCACTCCGGCATCAACGCGGACACCGAGGGCGCCGGTGAGCTCGACGTCGCCAAGGCCGCCAAGCTCCTGGTGGAGCGCTACGGCAAGGCGGGCCCCACGGACCCCACCCCGGTGGAGACCCGCAAGGCCGCCGAGCCCAACCTCCCCATCCAGGACCTCCAGACCACCTCCTCCACCCTCGACGTGCCGGAGAAGATGAACCTCACCGGCGCCACCGTGGACCTGGACATCGCCCACACCTGGCGCGGCGACCTCGTCGTCTCCCTCGTGGCCCCCTCCGGCAAGGAGGTCGTCCTCGCCAACAAGGAAGGCGGCTCCGCGGACGACATCAAGCAGAGCTTCGACGTCTCCGAGGCCCTCAAGGGCGAGAGCGCCCAGGGCACCTGGACCCTCAAGGTCTCCGACACCGCCCGCCAGGACGTGGGCACGCTGAAGAGCTGGGCGCTCAACCTGAAGGGCACCGCGCCCCAGCAGGCCCAGTAGCGAAGGGCGCTCTTCAGCCGCGGCCATCGACCGGCGCCTCCGCCGCACACCTCGGCGGGGGCACCGGCCGCTCTGCCTGCTCACCTGCAAAGGTGCCGGTCATGGCCGCCGTGCCGCCCAACTCGCACACCGGCAGCGACAGCCCCCCGCGGTCCACCTCAGTTGCTGGTCACCGTCACCAGCCCGGTGGCGGCGTCACGCGTCCACGTCACCGCCCCCCCGCCGCGGGTGACGCCGGCCGGAACGGTCGCCGCGTAGAACTTCACGCCCAGCACGCCCGCCGTTCCGGAGAGATCCGCGTTGCCCGCCGCGTCGAAGGCGACCTCCAGCGCGCCCCGGTTCGCGCCCAGGTCGACGAGCGTGCGCGCGCCGCCCTGATCGGACAGCCGGCCGCCGGCCGTGGCCAGGAGCATCATGCGGGTGATCCGCCCGCTCTCGGTGCGCAGCACGGCCACGTCGCTGCTGGACGCGCCGTCGATCTGCAGCCCGCCCGCCGCGCCGGGGCCGCCCGACGCGCTGACCATGCTCTCCCCCGCGCCGGGGCCCACGGGCAGCGAGAAGCCGCGGTCCGGCTTCGCCGCGTCGAGCGAGGTGGCGTTGGGGCGGTTGGCCCACTCGGTGGTCGTGGTGGGCCAGAGCAGCTCCAGGAAGCGGACGCTGTTGACCTTGGCCCCGGTGGACACCACCGCGTGCGCATAGGCCCCGTTGGGCGACATCCACTCGGTGAACTGGTTGGACTGGTGGGTCCCCACGCTCATCGCCGGCTGCGCGGGCGCGAGCACCTTGATCCCCAGCACGGTGTTGCTGGCGTTCACCGTGCCCGCCGCCGCCTCGGCCGGGTCGGCCGAGTTGTCGAGGGAGATCCACGGCGCGCTGGCCCAGCTGGTGGCGGCCTTCACTCCGTGGAAGTGCTGCTCCACGGCGTGGGTGACACCCGCGGCGAACGCGTACTCCTCGTTGAGGGCGATCATCGAGGTCTCGCGGTCCATCACCACCATCCGCAGCGCCCGCGTCAGGCCGAGCGAGGCCGGGTAGAGCCGGGACCCGTCGGCCTGGCCGACGGCGAAGTGGGTGGTGGACGCATGGATCGGCACCGCCGGCTGGCGCTGGGCGAACCACGCGGGCACGCGGCCGCAGTCGACGCCGTCGCTGCCGGTGCTGGTCTTGTCGTCCCCCAGTTGGCCGACGCCGTCGAAGGTGACCGAGTTGTGCCAGACGGTATCGTGGTACGCGTCCGGGTCGCTCGAGGTCCCGGTGCCGCAGCAGTTGTACGCGGTGGCCTCGGGGAGCAGCCAGCCACCCTTGCCGTATAGGAACAGCCCGAAGTCGTCCTCGTGGTCGTGGCCGATGTTGAGCACCCCGCCCGGGGCGATGGAGCAGCTCGACATGCGCTGGGCGTTGCCCTTCCCGCCCAGGTAGCCGTTCTTCAAGGTCAGCACCAGGCCCTGCGCCGCGGTCCCGGCCGTCGCCGCGCCCCAGCCGCTGCGCATCACGAACGAACCCTGGTCGTCGTTCCACGTGTCGGCCGGCATCGGAACCGCGCTGCCCACCGCCGCCACCGACGGGTCGTAGGCCACGTACTCGAGCGCCCAGGCCTCCGCCCAGTCCAAGCGACCCAGCCAGCTGTAGCTGGTGTACGGCCGGCCCTCCAGGTCCCAGCGCGCACCCGCCTCCTGCGAGAGGGGGTCCGCGAACCGGCGGGCGATCCACTTGAAGATCGCGACGTCCGCCGGCCGCGGCCAGACCCAGTCGCCGTTGGTCATGGAGTAGGTGCGGGGATGGTTGGGCTGCTGGAGCGCCAGCAGGTGGCGGGCGTAGCTGCGCACGAACGGGGTGTCGTCGGCGGGGGCGCCCCCGGCCCGCTCGGCCCCCGTCCAGTAGAGCATCTGGCCGATCAGGCCGAACTGCCCGTAGCCGACGCCCTCGTGCCAGCTGCCGTCGGTGATGAGGGCCTGCGCCTTGGCGATGGTGGCGAAGTCGGCGTCCGCCGCGGCCCGCCAGTTGGCGGCCTCGGCGCCGTAGGTCGGGTCGCCGCGCAGCGCCAGCCCGGCCACCCCGAGCGCCGCCACGTTGTGCCAGTTGTGGTTGTTCATGTAGTCGTTCCACCACCACATCCCGCCCCTCACGCCGGCGAGCAGGTCGCGCGCGGCGGTCACCATCCGGGACTTGCACGCCGGCTCGATGCTGGAGAAGCCGGCCTCGTGGTAGAGCGCGTCGTAGGCGATCGAGGCGCTGAGGAGCTGACTGGCCTCCGTCAGATCGGCCTCCCTCGTCCAGGACGAGTTGCAGAACGCGGAGAGGTAGCGGACCGCGGTGTCGATGCGCTTCTGCTCGATCACCGCGACCACCGCGTAGCCGCCCACGCTGGAGTAGCGGCCGTCCGCGCCGGCGCCCCCGTCGGAGCGGGCGCCCTGCCAGTCGAGCCAGGCGCTGGCGAAGTGGTGGATCAGCTCGTACGGCGCCGTGGTGCGCGCGGCCCGGAGCGCGCTGAGCCGCGCCGCGTCGAAGAGCACCTGGGGGTGGGCCGGCGCCTGGACGGTGCTCCACGGCACCGGGGCGTGCGGCGCGAGGGTGGCATCGCCGGGCGAGCTGCCGCCCGTGGGAGCGGCGCCTCCGGCCTGCGTCCCACCGATCTGCGCCCCACCTTCCGGCTGAGACGGCCCGTTGCCGGGCTCGGGATTCTCACGACCGGTGCACGCCAGGACTGCGGACATCAGAACGACCATCTGGATTTTGCTCAATTCGAGCTCCTCGTCATGGACCCAAGGCTTCTGAGCGATCAGGGAGCGCGACCTTAGATGGTTGGGTTTTCAAACCATTGCAGGCGCCCAGAGCGACGGCGCCTCGCCAGGCCGCCCTGCGAGTGCGGCCCGCATGGACGACGTCATCAAGTCGCGCGGCGTGCCCGACGAGGTGCTGGGCCAGGCGGTCAAGGCCTTCGTGGTGCTGGAGCAGGGGGCGCGCTGGACCGCCAGGGACCTCCAAAACGAGTGCCTGCGCCGCCTGGAGCCCTTCTGCGTGCCCAGGCACATCGAGCTGGTCCCCGAGCTGCCCAAGACCAGCTCGGGGAAGATCAAGAAGACCGATCTGTCGTGAGGGGAGAAGCGGGATGGGGAGGGACGTCAGGGCAGAGGTGAGGGACTTCATCTCGGCGCACTTCTACGTGCCGCCGGAGGTGATGCTGGGGGACGACGACCCGCTCCAGGCCCGGGGGTTCATCGACTCCACCGGCGTGCTGGCGCTGATCATGTTCGTCGAGGGCCGGTACGGGCTGTCGGTGGAGGACGACGAGGTGGTGCCGGAGAACCTGGATTCCATCGCCCGCATCGCTTCCTTCGTGGAGCGGAAGCGACCGGGGGCGGTACAGTCCGCGGTGCCGTGACGAACGAGGAGCGCGCGCAGCTCGAATCAACCGCAGACCGGGCCCGCCGCCGGGGCGAGATGGCGGAAGCTGTCCGCCTCTACCGGGCCGTCCTGGCCGCCTTCCCGGACGACGCCGCGCTCGCCACCAAGCTGGCGCAGCTGGCGGAGACGCTCCAGCCCATGGAGCTGTCCTCCGCCAAGGCCCCGCGTTCGGAGACGCCGGCCAAGGGCAGCGCCCTGCCCCTCTCCGAACAAGAGGAAGGCGAACGCCTCTTCCACCTGGGCGACTACGCCGGGGCGGCCAAGGCCTACCGCCGCGCGCTCTCCCAGAAGCCGGACTCCCCCCTCATCCAGGAGCGGCTCATGGAGCTGGTGGCCCTGGCCCAGTCCGCCCCCCGCAACTCCCCCACGGACAAGGCCCTCCCCGACCGGCCGGAGCCCCTCCTCCAGGCCCTCCTGGACCGGATCGCCGCCCGCAAGCGCGTCCTGCGTTGACGCGCGGCGGCGGCGCGCGGTGACGTGACAGCAGCGCCCTGCCAAGTCCGTTGCCCCCCACTGCCTACACCCCTACAATCCAACCCGGACGTGGCTGTCATAGCGTCCAGTCGTGCCCTGACAGCGACGCCTGACTTTTTCTTCCGAACCCCACCCTCTCCCGACCCATCTCCCAGGTGCGCATGCGACTTGGCGTCCTCACCGGTGGCGGCGACTGCCCGGGGCTCAATGCCCTGATCCGCGGCCTCGTCAAGCGGGGCATCCACGAGTTTGGCCATGAGTTCGTGGGGATCGAGAACGGGTACATGGGGCTGGTGGAGCCGGACATGGCCGGGCCGCTCACGCGCGACCAGACCCGCGGCATCCTGCCCAAGGGCGGCACCATCCTGGGGACGTCCAACAAGGCCAACCCCTTCTGCTACGCGGTGAAGGAGGGAGGGCGTTGGGTGGAGAAGGACCTCTCCGACCAGGCCGTTCGCCGGTTCCGGGAGCTGAAGCTGGACGGCCTGGTGGCGGTGGGCGGGGACGGGACGCTCTCCATCGCCTCCAGGCTGTCGGAGAAGGGCATCAAGGTGGTGGGCTGCCCCAAGACCATCGACAACGACCTCTCCGGGACGGACCAGACGTTCGGCTTCGACACCGCGCGCGCCACCTGCACGGACGCGGTGGACAAGCTCCACACCACCGCCGAGTCGCACGACCGGGTGATGGTGCTGGAGGTGATGGGCCGCCACGCGGGCTTCCTGGCGCTGGAGAGCGGCATCGCGGGCGGGGCGGACGTCATCCTCATCCCGGAGATCCCCTACCAGGTGGAGCCGCTGGTGGAGCGCATCCACCAGCGCGGCACGCGCAAGCGCAGCTTCTCCGTCGTGGTGGTCGCCGAGGGCGCGTGCCCGGTGGGCGGGACCCTGGCCGTGCTGGAGCAGGCGGGGGCGGTGCCCGGCCGCGGCGTGGTGCGGCTGGGCGGCGCCGGCAAGGTGGCGGCGGACCTGCTGGCCCGGCACATCGAGGCGGAGATCCGGGTGACGGTGCTGGGCCACTTGCAGCGCGGCGGCGGGCCCACCGCGGCGGACCGGCTGCTCGCCACCCGCTACGGCTGCAAGGTGCTGGACCTGGTGCGGGACGGGCAGTGGAACCACATGGTGGCGCTGCGGGGCGGGCAGATCGTCCCGGTGTCGCTGGCCGAGTCGCGCAAGGAGCGGCGGGTGGACCCGCAGGGGGACATGGTCCGCTTCGCCAAGTCCCTGGGGATCAGCTTCGGGAACGAGGCCCTGAGCGTGGGAGGCACCGGGGGGTGACCACGCTCGTCGGGCGCCAGATTGGCCGGTACCGCATCCTGGAGGAGCTTGGCTCCGGCGGGATGAGCGTCGTGTACAAGGGCCTGGACACCGCGCTCGACCGCGAGGTGGCGGTCAAGGTGCTGCACCCGCACCTGTCCGGGAAGGACGAGTCGCGCCGCCGCCTGGCGCGCGAGGCGAAGGCGGTGGCCAAGCTCCACCACCCCAACATCCTCGAGGTCTTCGACTTCTCCACCGCGGAGTCCGAGGACGCGTTCATCGTCACCGAGTACATCCGCGGCCAGACCCTGCGCGCCTTCGCCGAGCGCGAGCGCTTCGAGCCGCCGGAGGTGGCGGCGATGGCGATCCACGAGATCGCCGCCGCGCTGGCGCACGCGCACGAGTCCGGCGTCATCCACCGCGATCTCAAGCCCGAGAACGTGATGGTCCGCGAGGACGGCGTGCTCAAGCTGATGGACTTCGGCATCGCCAAGATCGTCGACCGCGACGACAAGATGACCGTCACCGGGTCTCTGGTCGGCTCGCCCGCGCACATGGCGCCGGAGATCATCGAGGGCCTGGAGGCGGGCGCGGAGGCGGACGTCTTCTCGCTGGGGACCATGCTGTACCTGCTGGCGGTGGGCCAGCTCCCGTTCACCGCCCCCAACACCACCGCCACCCTCAAGCGCATCCTGGACTGCGAGTACGACGACCCGCGGCAGGTCAACCCCGCGGTGTCCGACGAGCTGGCGGAGATCGTCTCCCGCTGCCTCACCCGCGCGCCCTCCGGCCGCTACCCCAACGCCGCGAAGCTGCGCGACGCGCTGGCCGCCTACCTCGAGGGCGTGGGCCTCTCCCGCCCGCACGAGGAGCTGCAGCGCTTCTTCGCCGGCCCCGCCGCCTACCGCAAGGCGCTGGTGCCCGCCCTGGTCGAGCGCCGGCTGGCCCGCGCGGACACCTTCGTCGCCGAGGGCCGCCCCGCCAAGGCGCTGGCCTGCCTCAACCACGTGCTGGCGCTGGACCCGGCGAACGCCAAGGCCCAGGGGCTGCTGGAGGTGATGAACCAGGCGCGCCGCCGCCAGCAGAAGAAGGCGACGGCGAAGCGGACCGCGGTGTCCGGCGGAGCGGCCGCCGCCGCGCTGGGGCTGATCGCGGTCGCGCTGGCCACCCGGCCGGTCCCGCCGCCCGTCCCGGTGGACGACCTGGCCACGCCCTTCGCCGAGGTTCCCGCGCCGCCCCGGGCGGAGATCCCCGTCCTCGGCGCGTCCGAGACCCGCGCGACACACCCGGTGGTCTCCGCCGCCAGGCCGACGCTGGCAAGCGCGGGCGCGGGCAAGGTGTCGGTGAGCGTGCAGGTCCGGCCGTGGGCCTACGTCCAGGTGGACGACGGGCCGCGGAGCCCGGAGGCGCTGGCGGAGCATAGGCTACAGCTCTCGCCGGGCCCGCACCGGGTGAAGATCACCTGCCAGGTCTGCGAGCCCTCCACCGAGACCATCACCGTCCCCGCCTCCCCCACGGACGAGCCGGTCCGCCTCGCCGCCCGCCCGCTCCCGGCGCTGCTGGTGTTCAGCGTCGACCCGCCGGACGCCACGGTGCGCGTGGGGTCGGAGGTGCGGGCGGCGAACGTCACCTCCGCCCAGCCGTTCGAGGTGGTGATCCCGAAGGGGTCGTTCACCAGCCCGGTGGAGTACACGGTCCACGCGCCGGGCTTCGACGCGTTCACCGGCCGGGTGATGGCCAGGGCCGGCGAACGGGTGCCGGTGACCGCCAAGCTCAAGCGATGAGGAGGTTCCACGCCCTGGCCGCGGCGGCGGCGATCTGCTTCCTTGGTGGGCCCGCCGCCCTCGCCCAGCCGCTGCCGCTGGGCCAGGCCCAGACCGCCCCGCCGCCGCCGGCGGGCGCGGGCTCCGAGATGGGGCAGATCCGGCTGGACTTCGAGTACGGCAAGTTCAAGGACGTGCTGTCGCGGGCGCGCAACCTGCTCGACCGCGGCGGCCTGACGGACGAGCAGCTCACCGAATTGCACCGCCTGGCGGGTGTGGCGGCCTTCAACCTGGGCCAGTCCGCGGACGCCGAGCGCCACCTCTCCACCCTGCTCCGGATCGACCCCGACGCCTCGCTGGACCCGTTCCTCTTCCCGCCGCCGGCGGTGCAGTACCTGGAGAAGCTGAAGAAGCAGCTGGCGTCGGACCTGAACGTCATCCGGCAGGAGCGGCGGATCCAGGTGGACCGGCGGCGGCGCGAGGAGGAGGACCGGGAGCGCGCCAAGCAGCAGGCCGCGGAGCTGCAGCGGCGGCTGGACGAGCTCACCCGCCGGGTGACGGTGCGCACGGTGGAGAAGCGCGTCTTCGTGGTGAACTTCGTGCCGTTCGGCGCCGGGCAGTTCCAGCAGGGCCGGAGCGGCCTGGGGCTGATCCTGGCCAGCACCGAGGGCGCGCTGGCGACGACCTCGATCATCGCGTACTTCGCGTACGGCGCGCTCTTCAAGGACTACACCATCCGGATCCCCAACGTGCTCAACCCGAACGGCAGCGGGTACCTGGACGTCACCTACCGCGCCATCCCGACGGAGCGCAGGCCGGAGGCCATCGCGTGGCGCATCGCTCAGTACGGCACCGCCATCGCCTTCTACATGGCCTACGGGTACGGGGTGATCGACGCCCTCCGCAACCACGAGGACCAGGTGGTGACCACCACGATGGAGGAGCGCCAGCCTGAAGCGCCGCCTCAGCCCGGAGAGCCCCCTCCGCCTCCACCTTCCGAAGAGCAACAGCCGCCCGCCACGCGGCGGCAGACCCACCCCTCCTCCAGCGCGCTCGCGGTGCGCCTCTCCGCCGGGATCCAGCCGCTCCCCGGCGGCATCGGCGCCTCGCTGCGCGTGGACTTCTGACCATGCCCACCCTCACCCTCAAGAGCCCGGACGGACGCTCCCGGACCGTCTCCCTGATCAAGCAGCTCACCAGCGTGGGCCTGGGCCCGGACCACGACGTGCAGCTGGAGGACCCCAAGGTCGGCCAGAGCGCGCTCAGCATCCAGGGCCACGGCCAGTCCTGGCGCCTGGGGAGCCTGGGCGGCGGCCCCTTCACCGTCAACGGCGAGCGCCGCGACGCCCACGAGCTGGCGGACGGCGACGTCATCCGCCTGGGCGAGACGGAGCTGGTGTTCCAGACCCGGCCGCAGCCGGTGGCCATCACCCGGGTGGAGGAGCCGCGAGCCTCCTCGGCCGACCTGGCGGAGATGAAGGCGCTCAAGGACTTCTCCGAGAAGCTCCTGCAGAGCTACGACCTGGAGCGGCTGCTGGAAGCGCTGATGGACGAGGTGGTGGAGCTCACCCGCGCGGACAAGGGCTTCCTCATCCTGCTGGAGGGGAACGACCTCCGGGTGAAGGTGGCCCGCAACGTCTCGCGCGAGAACATCGAGGACGCGGTGGAGCGCGTCTCCGACTCCATCGTCGCCAAGGTGGTGAGGACCCGGCAGCCGCTGATCATCTCCTCCGCGCTGGACGACCCGGAGTTCAAGTCCTCCGAGTCGGTGGTGAACCTGGAGCTGCGGTCGGTGATGTGCGTGCCGCTGATGCAGAAGGGCGAGCTGTTCGGGCTGCTCTACGTGGGCAACGGGCGGCTGGTGAACCGCTTCGAGACGCGCAGCCTGGACCTGCTCACCGTGCTCGCCGCGCAGGCGTCGCTGCTGCTGCACAACGCGATGCTGGTGAACGACCTCAAGCTGGACAACACCGAGCTGCGCAAGCGGCTGGAGGACCAGCGCTACGGGGAGATCGTCGGCGCCTGCGCGGGGATGAAGGAGGTCTACAAGAAGATCGACAAGATCGCCCCCACCGACATCTCGGTGCTGATCACCGGCGAGACCGGGACCGGCAAGGAGCTGATCGCGCGGGAGATCCACCGGCGCTCGCCCCGCGCCAAGGGCCCGTTCATCACCATCAACTGCGGCGCCATCCCGGAGAACCTGCTGGAGTCGGAGCTGTTCGGCCACGTCAAGGGCGCCTTCACCGGCGCGGTGGCCACCAAGCAGGGCAAGTTCCAGGCGGCCATCAGCGGGACGCTGTTCCTGGACGAGATCGGCGAGATGCCGCTCCAGCTCCAGGTGAAGCTGCTGCGGGCGCTGCAGGAGAAGGTCGTCTACAAGGTCGGCGACAACCGGCCGGAGGCGGTGGACATCCGGGTGGTGGCGGCCACCAACAAGATCCTCGAGGAGGAAGTGAAGAAGAACACCTTCCGCGAGGACCTCTACTACCGGCTCAACGTCGTCACGCTCAAGCTTCCGCCCCTGCGCGAGCGCGGCGAGGACCTGATGGTGCTGGGGAAGTTCTTCCTCCAGAAGTACATCAAGGAGTTCAACTCCAAGGCCAAGGGCTTCGCCCCGGCCGGCGCCATCGCCATGAAGAAGTACTCCTGGCCGGGCAACATCCGGGAGCTGGAGAACCGGATCAAGAAGGCCACGGTGCTGGCGGACAAGGCGGTCCTGGGGCCGGACGACCTGGACCTCCACCCGGAGAACCTGGACCCGATCATGCCGCTCGCCCAGGCGAAGGAGGAGTTCCAGAAGCGGTACATCTCCGAGGTGCTGGAGCGGAACAACGGCAACCGCACCAAGACCGCCAAGGACCTGGGCGTGGATCCCCGGACCATCTTCCGCCACCTGGAGAAGCTGGAGGCGGAGCGGACCGGGAAGGTCCTCCCGCCCGAAGAAGGGGAGGAGGTCTAGGTGCACCCCGCTTCGACCGCGACGCCGGTGTCATGCCCGGGGCCCGGGCCGGGGGATTCGAGCGCGCGCAAGCCCGCGCCGGATCAGCGGTTCTGGTCCCGCCGTGTCATGGCAAGCGGGTTGCTCACGGCAATGGCCATCATGCTCGGCTGCCTCGTCCCACAGGACTTCGTCTTCTCGGACGACCCGCCCCCGTTCAAGAACAACCCGGTGAAGATCGTCCTCCCGGTGGAGCCGGACCGGACCACGCTGACGCTCAACAACGGCGTGGGCGGCGGCACGGCGTGCGCGCAGGACTTCACCATCTCCGCCACCGACCCGGACCTGAACGACACCATCACGGTGCAGTGGTTCGTGGACTACGACCAGAACCTCAACCCCAGGTACTTCCGCGAGTTCCTGCTGGCCAACGCGGGCTCCCCCGTGCGCGGGCCGAACACGCTGCACATGGATCTCAACTCGCCGGGCAACCCGCTGACGCAGCAGGCGACGCACGTGCTGGAGGCGCTGGTGGCGGACGGGCAGCTCATCAACCGCGAGCCGCAGCTGAAGTCGGACGACCCCGACGCGGGGCCGAACCCGTCGTACGGGGACCGCTACGTCTGGGTCGTGAAGACGGAGCCGGGAGATTGCCAGCTGCCATGAGCCGCCGACCTTCCATCGCCACCTGGCTGATGCTGTCCGCCGCCGCCGGCGCCGTCGGGGCCGCGTGCGCCGACATCTGGGTCCCGCAACCCAAGTTCTGCACCACCAACGCCGAGTGCGACCAGGGCCAGATCTGCTTCCCCGACGGCTGCGGCGACCCGGGCCGCGACCTCAAGGCGCAGATCACCTTCGCGTCCCAGTCGCAGGAGTTCGAGATCACCGACCCGGAGCTCCAGGACGCCGCCTACGACCAGGAGATGTCCCGCCCGCCCCTCTTCACCGGGCTGGTCCGCCAGGACACTCCCACCGGCCCGGTCCCCTTCACCAACAGCGTCACCCTCAAGGCTTCCGGGAGCGCGCTCCTCCTCGCCGGCGTCTCCCGGCGCGTGGAGCTGGGGATGCAGCCGCTGGGCGGGCAGTACGCGCTCCCGGTCCACACCGGGAAGTACTTCACGCTGGCCGCCTTCAGCTCGGACACCGCCATCCCTCCGGTGTGGCTGGACAACTCGAGCGGCTGGGAGCTCAAGCCCGGAACGATCATCCACCAGGACATCGCCTTCCCGGCGCCCAGCGCGCTGGTGCGCATCTCCGGATCGCTGCTGCTGTCCACGGTGCTGGGGCCGGTCAACGCGCAGATGAACGTCCAGGTGCTGGAGCAGAACACCGGGCGGCCGCTCTCCCAGCCGGCGGCGGTGGACGCCGCGGGCAACTTCTCCGTGCTGGCGGCGCCCAACGCCGCGATGGCCCAGTACGTGGAGATCCTCGCCTCGCCGCGCGAGACGGCGCTGGCCCCCGGCACCATCGTCCCCAGCCACCTGTTCAGCAACGTCCCCGTCAACGCCCCGCTCACCACGCTGGTGCTGGAGGTGGGGGAGTTCGGGACCGCGGTGGACCTCACCGGCAAGGTGCTGGACATGGACGGCCAGCCGGTGCCCGGCGCCACCGTCTACACCGAGCGCACCACCCAGGACCGCAACGACTACAAGAGCCCCTCGGTGCAGACGGACGCGAACGGCAACTTCACCGTCCGGTCGCTGCCCACGCTCACCCTCGAGGACGCGGTGTCGCTCTGGGCGATCCCCCCCAGCGGCTCCCACGCGGGCACGCTGCAGGTGGTGACGAGCGTGCCGGTGACCGGCGGCTCGGTGGGCCAGCTCCACTGCCCGCGCCGGCTCGAGGTGCGGGGCCAGGTGCTGCGCCCGGACGGTTCGGCGCCCGCCCCAGGCGTGAGCGTGGTCGCCGAGCCGGTGGGCGGCATCGCCGGCCTCAAGCCACCGACCTTCTCCCAGGAGGGCACCACCACGCTGATGGGCTGGTACAGCTTCTGGGTGGACCCGGGCGAGTACCGGCTGGACTTCCACTCGTCGGACCTCCTGCCCCGCGTCAGCCAGCGCGTCCTCATCGCCCCCCAGACGGCGGATCCGCCGCTGCCGGTGCAGCTCCAGCCCTTCACCCTGTGGAACGGGCGCAAGCTGGACGGCCTCATCACCGGCTTCGCCAACTCGGGCGCGACGGTGAGGACCCCGCTGCCCGGCGCGACGGTGGAGCTGTTCCGGGTGACCTTCGACAACGGCAAGGACGTCTCGTACTCGCTGGCCAAGACCAACACCGACCCCAACGGCAAGTACTCGCTGGTGCTCCCCACCGCCCCGTCCAGCCCGGACGCCGGCACGCCCGAGCCGGACGCCGGGTAGCGCCCGCGCTCGAAGCGCTCGGGGCGGACCGCGGTCGCCTCGTCCACGAGCTTCGCGGGACCGGCCTGAAGTAGGGATTGCACGAAAACGCTCCTAGACTTGGGCCGTGGCGATGCTCAAACCGACGCCCCAGGCGCTGGCGGACGCGGTCAACGCGCTCTACCGCATCCGCGCGATAGAGGGTCCCCCGGACGCGGAAGGCAACAAGACGGTCTGGCACCAGTGCGCCCTGGGCGCGGAGCTGGTCTCCACCGTGAACGAGCGGCGGCACGTCACCCGCCAGGAGCTGACCCTGGTCCAGAGCTACTTCCTCTGGACGCCCGCGGCGGGGATGGCCACCGGGGTGGTCGAAGAGGAAGGGCCCAAGGCGACGGCCAACGCCGGGCCGGTGGTGCAGATGGACCGCGCCCTGGACAAGGAGCGCCTCTCCGAGGCCCTGGCCGCGCTGGCGCACTACTCGGGCGAGGACAAGTACATCCGCCACCTCCTGCGGGTGATGACCCTGGCGCGGGACGGTCTCTCCGCGGATGACGAGGACAGCGTCACCGGGGCCCCGGCGCTCGCGCCGGGCGCTGGCCAGGGGTGGACGGCGAAGCGCTGGCTCTACGCCGCCGCGGCCCTGGCCGCCCTGGGGCTGGGCGCCGCGGCCGCGGCCGTGCTGCGATGAGCGGGCTGAACGTCCTCTTCATCGGCAACAGCTACACCCAGGCCAACGACTTGCCGGGGACCGTCCAACTCATGGTCGCCTCCCGCGGCGGCGCCATGCGGCACGAGGTGATCGCCCGCGGCGGCGCGCTGCTGCACGCGCACCTGGCCGAAGGCGTGGCGAGGACGAGGATCCACTCCGGCGGGCTCACCCACGTCGTCCTCCAGGAGCAGAGCCAACTCCCCGCCGTGGCCCCGCCCGTCTTCATCGAGGCGGCCTGCGCCCTGGCGGACCTCGCCACCGCGGCTGGCGCCAAGCCGGTCCTCTTTGTCACCTGGGCCCCGCGTGACGCGCCGCAGGAGCAGGCGAAGATCACGGCTTCCTACGAGGCGGTGGCTCGCCGGACCGGCGCGCTCCTGGCCCCCGTGGGCCCCACCTGGGTCAAGACGGAGGGTCTCTTCCGTCATCTCTACGGCCCTGACGGCCGCCACCCGTCCCCATCCGGGACCTACCTGGCGGCCCTCGTCCTCTTCAAGGCCCTGACCGGAAAGGCCCCGGTCGAGATGCCGGTTCGACCCGGTGTGGGCCCCCCGATGGCCACGATGCTCGAGATGATCGCCGCCGCGACCGACGCCTGAGTGGGTGTCGCCGGGCCTTATTCGCCGGGAAACAGCGCAGATCGGGCAGCGGTGTTGACAGTTCTGCCCGAAACACGGGCGCTTAGACGCTGAGAATGTAGGCGTCCCTACTCCCCGGCTCCCTGGAGAAGCCCCCCGCCATGAACATCGGCTCCGCGATTCAAGACCTGTCCCGCCTGACCCAGCAGATCCAGGCCCTCGCCCAGCAGCTGCAGGGCATGAAGAAGCCCGCCGCCCCGCCGCAGGCCCAGGGTGCGCAGGCCAAGCCCTCGATGCAGCAGCCGCCGTTCCAGCAGGACACCTTCGAGGGCGGCGCCACCCAGGCCCCGCAGCGGCAGCCCTCCTACAACGGCCACGGCGGCGTGAACAACGCCCTCGGCGACCCGGACGGGAACGGCAAGAACGGCCAGGGCGGCGTCAACAACAAGCGGCCGCGCGGGCGCGCTGGTTCCACGGACACGGCGCAGCAGGCCGCGACCCCGTCCATGACCCCGACCGGCCAGCAGTTCACCGCCAAGGGCACCGGCTACTTCCCGGACAACTCCCCGATGGAGGGTGGCTTCAAGGATCGGATGGGGAAGCCGCTGCACACCCTGCAGGACTTCCTGGCCGGCAAGGCGCCCTACGTCTCCGTGGCCATGGACAGCAAGGCCTTCCCGTACGGCACCAAGCTCCGCATCCCGGAGCTGGAGAAGAAGTACGGCCGCCCCATCGAGTTCCGCGTGGTGGACACCGGCGGCGCGTTCAAGGGCAAGGGCACCTCGCGCATCGACATCTGCACCGCGAACCAGAAGGCGTCGCTGGACCCGACCATCAACGGGAAGCTGACGCTGATCCCGCAGAAGTAACCGCGGCGTTCGCTAGCCACCTTCGGGCGGGTGGAGGACCACGTCTCCCAGGTCCACCGCCTGCCCGTTCTTGATGTCGACCCGCTGCTCGGTGGGGAGGAACCCCTCCGCCTCGAAGTGGAGCAGGTACCGGCCCGCGCCCAGCGAGGTCAGGTTCACCCGGCCGTCCGGCCCGCTGCGGCCCAGCTCGCGGTCGTCGTCCGCGGAGATCACCTGCGCGCCGCGGACCACCTTCCCGGAGTCGCTGACCACGCGCGCGCGCACCTGCGCCGCGGCGTCCAGCGACAACGTCACCTCGGACGTCTGGCCGGCGCTGAGCGCGACCGTGGTGGTCCCCTTCCGGCCGTCCGCCGTCACCACCTTCACCACCACCGGCTCCGCGGCCAGGTCCGTCACCTGGAACTCACTGCCGGGGAAGCTGAGGACCCCCATGTTGGCGCCGGGGCGCCACTCGGCCGGGTCCACGTCCACCGTGAAGCCCGCCACCGAGGCGCCGCCGCCCGTTACGCGCCCGTGGATGGCCGCGGCCGGGCGAAGCTGGATGGTGATCTCCTGGCCGCCGGGCGCGTACGGCGCCTCCCCGGCGCGGCCGCCGTTCCAGGCCTTGAGCACCAGGCCGTCCGCCTTCCCCATCCCCAGCCCGGCCAGCGTGGCGTGCCCGGTCTCGTCCGTCGGGAACATCCGGAACGGGCGCCCGCCGCGGGTGGCCCAGACCTGCGCCCCCGGCGAGGGGACGCCGCCCGGCTCCAGCACCAGCACCGAGGTGCCCTGGGAGAGCGTGCCGTCGTCCACCGTCAGCTCCACGTGCGCGGTCTGGCCGGCCTCCACCTTCACCGAGGCCGACGCGAACGGCCCGCGCTGCGCGCCGGTCGACTCGTAGGCCACCACGCGGTACTCGCCGGGCGGCACGTCCGCGTGGAAGGTGCCGTCCTCGTCGTTGACCTCCGCGTCCGACCCCTCGCGCTTGGCCATGTTCCAGAGCCGGACCTGGAACTGCAGCCGCGGGGCGCCGCCCACCTTGGCGGTCAGCCGCCCCTCGACGGCCGACGTCTCCGGCAGCGTGAAGTCCGCGTGCCCCACGTCGCCCTCGGTGAGCTGCAGCACGGTGCGCGACTGGTAGCCGGCCTCGCCGCGCCCGGCCTCCACGTCCACCCGGCCCACCGCGACGCCCTCGATGCGGTACCTGCCCTCCTCGTCCGTCTTCGCCGACTGCGCGGGGCTGTCTCCCAGGGGGCCGGTCGCGGTCACCACCGCGCCGGGGATGGGGCGGTTTCCGTCCGTCACCTGCCCCTCCACCACCGCGGTCCCCGCCAGCTCCACGTGCAGCGTGTACTGCTCGCCGTTGGCGACGGTGATGCCGCGCTCCAGCGACTCGGAGAGGCCCTTGGCGCGGGTCACCACGTCGTAGGCGCCGGGGGCGAGCGCGTTCACCGCGAAGTGGCCCGCGTCGTCCGTGACGGCGCGGCCGGAGTCGCCGGAGGCCAGGTAGGGGCTCACGTCCACCGTCGCGCCGGCCACCGGCTTGCCGCTCGACTTGCGCACCACGTCGCCGGCGATGGTGGCGGCCTTCCCCATCTTCACCACCAGGCCTCGCGCGGTGGTGCGCGCGGCGACCGCCACCGGCGACGGCAGCGCCCCCGCCTCGTTGCCCTTGCGCGCCTGGATCTTGTACGTCCCCGGCAGGACCTCGACGGAGAAGCCGCCGCCCGCGCCGGAGGTGACGCTGATGGGCTCGTCGCGGCCGATCACCATCACCTCCGCGCCGACGCTGGGCTTGCCGTCCGAACCCAGCACGTAGCCCTCCAGCACGCCCGCCGGCGCCAGCTCCAGCACCACGTCCTCGGCGTGGGGGAGCTTCACCAGCTCCTCGGCCTTGCCGAACCCGGGCGCGCTGGCCACCACCTGGTACGCGCCGGCGGAGAGGCCCTTGAAGCGGAAGGCGCCCTTGGCGTCGGCGCGCAGGGTGACGCGCTCCTCGGGCGGCATCTCCTCCAGCAGGTTCTCCGCGCCGTCGTCCTGGTCCGGGACCACGGTGACGTCGGCCAGCGGGACCGGCTCGTGGCTGCGCTTGACCTGCACCCGCCCGTTGAGGACGCGCGGCTCGGTGAGGGCGATCACCACCTGGGTGACCGGGTCGCCCGCGGCGCGCACCACGATCTTGCTGGCCCGGCCCTGGCGGTCCGCCTCCGCCACCGCGACGAAGCGGCCGGTCGCCGCGCGGAAGGAGGCCGTCCCGTCCTTGCCGGTCACCGCCGCGCCGAGCGCCGCCCAGGCGACGTGGTTGGTGTTCGGGTCCCGGCTCCCGCGCTGGTACAGGCGCACGCGCGCGCCTGACACCGGCGACTTCTGGGCCTCCACGCGGACCTGGATCGCCCCGTCCACCGCCTCGGGCGCCGGCGTGGCGTCGCTGCCGGTGGCGGCCTGATCCCCCGTCCCGGTCGGTCGCGCGTCGGCGCGGGTCCCCTGCCCGCTCCCGCTGGATCCCTGGTTGCCCGTCCCCGATCCCGTCCTGGACGCGACGGCGGAGTCATCGCCGCCCGCGCCGCGCGAGCTCCCGTCCGGCCAGAACGCGTACGCCAGCGCGCCCAGCAGGCAGAGGGCGGCGAAGATGGCGAGGGCCCTGGGCACGGTGTTCCACAACCTCCGGCGGAGACCCCCATTCCTACTCAGCCGGCCGCATCCTTGCCAGCCGTCGTCCAGCCCCTACCATTCGCCGTCATGCGGACCGGGACGTCGGCAGCACTCCTCTCCCTCGCGCTCCTCCTCGCGGTGCCCGCCTCGGCGCAGCCGCTGGTGGACGAGGTGGGGGCCTCCCTCTGGCAGACGGTGCCGGTCTTCGAAGGCTTCGGCTTCCGCGAGACGGTGACGGTCAGCGCCGACACGTACCTGGGCTCCTGGCTCCGCGTCCGGACGCTGGCGCGGCTCGCCTCGGCGGCGGAGATCCAGGGCACGGCGCTCCGCCAGCCCACCGTCCCGGTGATGGGCAGCTTCTACGAATTTGCTCCGTCGTTCTCGCTGCTTGCCGGGGGCACGGCGGGACCGCTCTTCATCCAGGGCGGCCTGGGGCTGGCCTACAACATGCGGCTCACGCTCACCGATGAAGCGGTGGTCGGGTTTCCCATCGTCCCCACCGGCACCACCAGCTTCGGCACCATCAAGTCGCTGGGGCTGACCTGGGATCCGGGCGTGGACGCGGTGGTGGAGGTCGGCATCCCCGTCCCGCTGGGGTTCCGGGTGGTGGTGGGCGTCGGCGCCGAGATGGCCCCCGCCCGGCTGGTCGTCCGCACCCGCGAGGACCCCAACGTCGAGGTGGCGCTGCCGGAGCTGTTCCTCAACTGGAGCTTCCAGGTGGGGGTGCGGTGGAGCACCAAGCCGCTGCCGCCCCCGAAGCCCGCGCCGTTGCCGTGAGCCCGGCTTCTGGGCCCTAGATGGCCGGTAGCCCCGCGAGCCGCTCCCGGAAGTCGGCCAGGGCCTTGCCCAGCTCGGCCTCGCTCGCCTCCTGCACCGGGTGCAGCCGGCGGTCGCGGATGAACGCGTCCAGCGACTCATCCAGCCCGTAGAGGTCCTCCGCCGCCTCGATGGCCTGGGCCAGCGAGCGCCGCGCACCCGGCGACCCCTTCGCCCGGTGCAGCTCCGCCTCCGCCAGCCGGGCGCCGCAGGTGGAGATGGTCCGCCGGTCCTGGATGATGAGCACCTGCTCCGTGCACCGCCGGGCGACCTTCTCCAGGGCCTCCAGGAGCGGCGAGAGGTGGGCCATGAGCTGGGCCTCCTGGAGGTCCGCCTGGCCGGCCGCCTCCCGGAGCGTGGCGCGCGTCCGGGCCACCATCCGCTTGTCCTCCGTGAGCATGGCGCGGGAGGCCGGCATCAGGATGAACGAGCGGAGGTCCTCCTCCATCCGCCCCGCCACCTTGCACAGCTCCAGGGACTGCGCGCCGGAGAACCTGGCCATCTTGGCGACCATGGAGCGCAGCAGGTCCGCCACCGTCCGCCGCAGCTTGGACATGGCCGCCACGTCGGCCTGGAAGCCGGGCACCACGTCCTCCCGCCGCACCTCGGTGCACCCGGAGGCGATGAGGAACACCAGGTCGCCGATCTCCCGGCGGAGGTCGGCCCGATAGGTCTGCAACAGCTCCAGCAGGTTCCACCGGTCCGACACCAGGGACGGACTGCGGACGCGCTCGCCCAGGACCCGGGCCCCTTCCGCCAGCGAGGCGTGGACCGCGCGCATCACCGCCTCCACCTCGACCTCCAGCCGGACCTCCATGGTGGTGGCCCCGGCCCAGGATTCCCACAGCTTCTCGGGGGTTGGCGGGGGGTCGACGATGTCCGGGAACTGCCCGCGCATCGCCGCCATCAGCCGGTTGGCGGCCACCAGCGCATCCCGGACCGTGGGGGCCATCTCCTCCCAGAGCGACAGGTCGGCGGAGTCGCCCTCGCTGCTGGTGGGCTCGTGCTTGACCAGGTCGATGGAGGTCAGCCGTTCGATGGCCGTGGCGCCGGCCACGCACACCTCTCGCAGCTTGTGGGACAGGCGGGCGTCCAGGACCTTGGACAGCGCGGCGTCCAGCGTCGGGGAGAGCTGGGCCCGGTACGGCCCCCGCGGTCGTGTGGCAGCCGACATTGGGGTACAACCCCTATCACAGCCCCGCTCATCGCTCCCATGCTCGTTTCGGGGGCGGGGACTGGCATTTTGCCGGCGGGGGAAGTAGGACCCGCCCCCTCCCTGTTATCAAGGGTCTCTGCTGTCCGTCTCTTGCCCGTTTGAGGTCAAACGTCGTGGCTCGCGAAATCCCGCTCGAAAGAATCCGCAACATCGGTATCTCCGCCCACATCGATTCGGGCAAGACGACGCTCACCGAGCGAATCCTCTTCTACACCGGGAAGATCCACGAGATTCACGAGGTGAAGGGGAAGGACGGCGTCGGGGCCAAGATGGACTCGATGGACCTGGAGCGTGAGAAGGGCATCACCATCCAGTCCGCGGCCACGTACTGCATCTGGAAGGACTTCAACGTCAACATCATCGACACCCCGGGGCACGTCGACTTCACCATCGAGGTGGAGCGGGCGCTGCGGGTGCTGGACGGCGCGATCCTGGTCCTGTGCTCGGTGTCCGGCGTGCAGTCCCAGTCCATCACCGTGGACCGGCAGATGCGGCGCTACAAGGTCCCGCGCATCGCCTTCGTGAACAAGATGGACCGGCAGGGGGCCGACTTCGACCGCGCCGTCCGGATGATGAAGACCCGGCTCAACGCCCGCCCGGTGCCGATCCAGCTGCCCTGGGGGCGCGAGGAGCAGTACACCGGCATCATCGACCTGATCAAGATGCAGGCGGTGAAGTTCGTCGAGGGAGGCCAGGGGATCGAGTTCGAGCTGGGGCCGATCCCGGAGGAGTACAAGGAAGAGGTCCAGCA
>DASRBA010000037.1:0-9516 GCA_035637895.1 Myxococcaceae bacterium | reverse complement strand
CGGCGGGCGGCGGCGTGGACATCGCGCAGATCCTCCAGCAGCTCCAGGCCCTGATGGGCCAGATCGGCGGAGCGGCGGGCGGCGCGGGCCAGTAGCCCTCCGGCGCGGCGGCCGGCCGGCTGTCACCAGCGGCCGGACCGTGCTCCGCAGGTATCCGACGCGGCGGCCGGCCGGCTGTCACCATCAGCCGGCCGTGACATGATGCCCGGTCCATGTCCGAGGCGCGGATCGGCGGCAGATACGTCCTGGAACGCCAGATCGGCGCGGGCGCGATGGGCGCCATCTGGCTCGCGCTCGACCCGCAGCTCCAGCGGCGCGTCGCGCTCAAGCTCCTGCCTCCGCGCCTCATCAACTCCGCGGAGGCGCGCCGCCAGTTCGAGCACGAGGCGAAGGCGGTCGCCCAGATCCAGAACCCGCACGTCGTCCAGATCCACGACTACGGCGTGGACGGCGGCGCGCCGTACATCGTGATGGAGCTGCTGGCGGGGGAGGACCTCGCCGCCCGCCTCCGCCGCCACGGGAGGCTGGCGCCGGCCGCCGCGGCGCAGCTGCTGAACCAGATCGCCCGGGGGCTGAGCGCCGCCCACGCGGCGGGGATCGTCCACCGGGACCTCAAGCCGGCCAACCTGTTCCTCGCCCGGCAGGAGGCCGCCGAGGTGGTGAAGGTCGTCGACTTCGGCCTCGCCCGGCTGGACCTGGGCGGCAAGGCGCCGGAGGGCGACGAGGCCCTGGTCGGGACCCTGCGCTACATGAGCCCGGAGCAGATGCGCGGGCAGGCGGTGGACCACCGCAGCGATCTCTTCTCGCTGGGGGTGGTGCTCTACCAGGCCGTCACCGGGCGCAACCCCTTCCCGGACGAGGCCGTCCCGGACCTGATGGACTGGGTCCCGGGCGCTCCGCCGCTGCGGCCCGGGGGCGTGGGTGGCGAGCTGGGCGCGAAGCTGGACGCCTTCTTCACGCGCGCCCTGGAGCTGGACCCGGCGAAGCGCTTCCAGTCCGCGCTGGAGCTGGCCTCGGCGTTCGCGGCGGCGGTGGAGATCACCCGGCCCGCCCGGCCCGAGCAGATCCTGGTGGTCGACGACGAGCCGGACATCGTCCCGCTGATGAAGCAGCTGTTCCGCAAGCAGATCAAGGAGGGCGTCTACGAGCTCGTCTACGCGACGGACGGCGAGGACGCCCTGGAGAAGCTCCGGCAGCACCCCGACATCGCGGTGGCGATGGTCGACATCAACATGCCGCGGATGGACGGGCTGACCTTCCTGGGCCGGGTGGGGGAGGTGCGGCCGCTGCTGAAGGTGATCGTCGTCACCGCCTACAGCGACATGAGCAACATCCGGGTGGCGATGAACCGCGGCGCGTTCGACTTCCTGGGCAAGCCGATCAACTTCCAGGACCTGGAGACCACCCTCGCCAAGACGGTGAAGCAGGCGGCGGAGATCCGCCGGATGCTGGGCTCGGTGGAGGAGAACCAGCTGCTGCGGATGTTCGTCCACAGCGGCATCGTGGAGCGCCTGGTGCCGCTGGTCCGCGGGCCGGACGTGGCCGGCGGCGAGCGGGAGGAGGCCACCGTGGCCTTCCTCGACGTGAAGGACTTCACGCCGGTCACCCGCCGGGAGCTGCCGGACGCGGTGATCCGGCGGCTGAACGCCAACTTCGACGTGATCACCCCGGAGCTCACCTCGCGCGGCGGCATGGTCGACAAGTTCGTGGGCGACGCGGTGATGGCGGTGTTCCGCGGCTCCGGGCACCTGGAGCGCGCGCTGGACGCGTGCCTGGCGGCGCGGCAGCAGATGCAGGACATGACGGCGCGCTCCGGCGAGCAGTCGCCGTACGCCCACGGCGTCTGCGCGGGCGTCGACTCGGGCGACCTGGTCTACGGGAGCATCGGGGCGCGCGCGCTGGGCCGGCTGGATTACACGGTGCTGGGCGACGTGGTGAACACCGCGGCGCGGCTCGCCTCGCTGGCGGACCGGGAGCAGATCCTCATCCGGGCGGAGCTCTCCGCGCGCCTCTCCGGGGCGTTCGAGTGCCGCGCCGCCGAGGGAAAGTCGCTGCCCCTTCCGGCCACCCCCGGCGCGGTCCACCACGTCGTCTGCCGCCACCCGCCCGCCTGAGCCGCACCCCGTGACGACGCCCCTCCAGCAGATCTCCGGTTACGAAGTGACCGGGCTGCTCCAGCGCGGCCCGGGGACCGTCACCTACCGGGGGCGGCGCGCCTCGGACGGGCGGCCGGTGCTCCTCAAGGTGCCGGCGGCGGCGTTCCCCGCGCTGCACGACATGGCCCGGCTGGAGCACGAATACGCCATCACCAGGCTCCTGCCGGTCCCCGGGGTGGCGCGCGCCGAGGGCCTGGAGAAGCAGCAGGGCCGGCCGGTGCTGGTGCTGGAGGACTTCGGCGGCGCGCCGCTGAGCGACGGGCTGGAGCCGTCCGGGATGGCGCCGGAGCCGTTCCTGCGCCTCGCCATCGAGCTGGCGCAGGCGCTGGAGCAGGTCCACGCGCGCGGGGTCATCCACAAGAACATCAACCCCGGCAGCGTGCTCGTCCTCCGCGACCGGGGGACGGTCAAGCTCACCAACTTCAGCATCGCCTCCCAGCTCCCCCGCGAGAGCCAGACGGTGGACAGCCCGGCGCAGATCGAGGGCGCGCTGCCGTACGTCTCCCCGGAGCAGACGGGGCGGATGAACCGCGCCATCGACCACCGCTCGGACTTCTACTCGCTGGGGATCACCCTCTTCGAGCTGCTGGTGGGGCGGGTGCCGTTCACCGCCACCGAGCCGATGGAGCTGGTGCACTGCCACCTGGCGCGGGAGCCGGCGCGCGCCCACGAGCTGCGCCCGGGCGTCCCGGAGATGCTCTCCGAGATCCTGATGCGGCTGCTGGCCAAGACGGCCGAGGACCGCTACCAGAGCGCGGCGGGCCTGCGGCTGGACCTGCAGGACTGCCTGGAGCAGTGGCGCAGCGGCGGCTCCATCCCGCGCTTCCCCCTGGGCCAGGTGGACGTCTCCGACCGGCTGCAGCTGCCGCAGAAGCTGTACGGGCGCCAGGCGCAGGTGGAGTCGCTCCTGGCCGCCTTCGAGCGCGCCGCCCGCGGCGCCACGGAGCTGGTGGCGGTCACCGGCCCCGCCGGGGTGGGCAAGTCGGCGCTGGCGAACGAGATCCAGCAGCCCATCGCGCGGCAGGGCGGGTACTTCGTCTCCGGCAAGTTCGACCAGCTCGAGCGCGGCCTGCCCTACGGCTCGCTCATCCAGGCCTTCCAGCAGCTCATCCGCCGGATCCTCACCGAGGGCGAGGCCAGCCTGGGGGTGTGGAAGTCGCGGTTGCAGGAGGCGCTGGGGCCCATCGCCCAGGTGGTGATCGACGTCATCCCGGAGGTGGCGCTGATCGTCGGCGCCCAGCCGCCGGCGCCCCCGCTGGACCCGGAGGAGTCGCGGAACCGCTTCCGCGAGGTCTTCCAGAGCTTCATCCGCGCGTTCGCCCAGCCGCGCCACCCGCTGGTGGTCTTCCTGGACGACTTGCAGTGGGCGGACGCGGCCTCGCTCGGCTTGATCGAGTACCTCGCCTCCGGGCAGGGCGGCGGTCACCTGCTCCTGATCGGCGCCTACCGGGACGGCGAGGTGGACGGCGCGCACCCGCTGGCGCGTGCGCTGGAGCGCCTGCAGAAGGGGGGCACCCCGGTCACCGCCATCCCGCTCACGCCGCTGTCGCGCGACGACCTGGACCGGTGGCTGGCGGACGCGCTGCGTTGCTACCCCGGCATCACCCGGCCGCTGTCGTCGCTCATCCACGCCAAGACGAACGGCAACCCGCTCTTCGCGCTGGAGCTGGTGCGGTCTCTCCACCAGGACGGCCTGCTGGCCTTCGACCGCGGCCTGTGGCGGTGGGACCTGGAGAAGATCGAGGCGGTGCAGGTCGCGGACGACGCGATCGACCTCCTGGTGGGCAAGGTGCAGAAGCTGCCGGAGGAGACGCAGGCGGTGCTGAAGCTGGCCTCCTGCATCGGCAGCCGCTTCGACTCCCGCACCCTCGCCACCGTCTCCGGACGCACCTCGAAGGAGACGGCGCGCGCCCTGTGGGAGGCGGTCCGCGAAGGGCTGATCCTGCCGCTGGACCCGTCCTACGCGCTGGAGCTGGAGGACGCGGCGGTCCCCTTCGAGTTCCTCCACAACCGCGTGCAGCAGGCGGCCCACTCGCTCGTCCCGGAGGCGGAGCGGAAGCAGCTGCACCTCACCATCGGCCGGCTCCTCCGCGGGGGGCGTCCCGGCGACCAGCTGGGCGACCAGCTGTTCGAGATCTGCAACCACCTCAACGCCGGCGCGGAGCTGGTGAAGGACGAGGCGGAGCGGCGCGCGCTGGCGGAGCTGGACCTCCTCGCCGGCCGCAAGGCGAAGGCCTCCGCCGCCTACGAGACCGCGCTCACCTACCTCTCCGCGGGCGCGGAGCTGCTGGGCGAGGCGGGGTGGCAGGCGCAGCACGCGCTGGCGTTCGCGCTCCACCTGGAGCAGGCCCGGTGCGAGTACCTCACCACCCGGTTCGCGGAAGCGGACCACCGCTGCGAACGGCTCCTGGCCCAGGCGCGCACGGACCAGGACCGCGTCGCCGTGCACACCACCCGCCTGCTCCAGCTCCTGCACACCCGGCAGTACGAGCGCGCGGTGGACGCGGGCGTGGTGGCGCTGGGGCTCTTGGGCATCCAGCTCTCCGCCAACCCCGGCCGGCGCGAGCTGCTCACCGAGATGGCGCAGGTCCGCTGGAAGCTGCGCGGCCAGGAGATCGACAGGCTCATCGACCGGCCCCAGCGCGCGCCCGCGGAGATCCAGGCCGTGATGAGCATGCTCTCCAGCCTCTGGTTCCCGGCGTACCTGCTCGAGCGCGAGCGGCTGGTGGGCCTGCTGGCGCTGAAGATGGTGCACCTGTCGCTCCTCCACGGGAACACGGACGCGTCGTCGTTCGCGTTCGCCTGCTACGGGGCGTTCACCAGCTCCGTGCTGGGCAAGCCGGCGCGGGGGGCGGAGTACGGGAAGCTGGCGCTGCGGCTGGCGCGCAAGTTCGACGCGCCGGCGGTGACGTGCCGGACGCTGTTCGTGCACGCCCGCTTCCTGGTGATCTTCACCTCCCACCTGCGCAAGGCGCTGGAGCTGCTGCAGGAGTCGCTGCAGTGCAGCCTCACCTCCGGGAACCTGATCCAGGCCGGCTTGACCATGTGCCTGACGACCTGCTGGAAGGCGGTGCTGGACACGCCGCTGCCGGAGCTGGCCGCCGAGAGCCGGAAGTTCCTCGAGCTCGGCCGGCGCGTGGACGCCCAGAAGGTCGTGCAGTGCATGCTGGTGCAGCAGCGGTGGGTCTCGGAGCTCCAGGAGGGATCGCCGGCGGCGCTCCGCTCTCCGCAGCACTCCCTCGAGCCCGCCCCCGAGGTCACCGGCGAGGCGGAGATCGCCCAGCACGGGCTGATGCAGCTCCAGCTGGGCTACCTGTTCGAGCGCTACGAGGAGGCGTTCGACCTGTCGGTGGCGGTGGAGGGATCCAGGGACCTGCTGGAGCCCAGCTCCGCCTTCGTGCCGTTCCACGCCTTCTTCCAGTCGCTGAGCGCGCTGGCGCTGCTGGCGGACCCGAAGTCGCCCAGGCGCAAGCTGGCGCGGGGCCGGCTCGAGAGGTCGCTCGAGACGCTCCGGCGCTGGGCGCAGAACAGCCCGCAGAACGCGCGGCACAAGTACCTGCTGGTCCAGGCCGGCGCCGCGCAGCTCGAGGGCCGGGCGCAGCAGGCGGCGGAGCTGTACGGCGAGGCCGTCCAGACCGCGCGCCGGAACGAGTACCAGCAGGACATGGCCATCGCCTGCGAGCGGGCGGCGCTGTTCTACCTGGGCCGCGGGGGCACGGAGCTGGCGCGGTCGTACCTGCAGGAGGCGCGCTTCGCGTACCTCACCTGGGGCGCGCTGGCGAAGGTCCGCGACCTGGAGGCGGCGCACCCGCAGCTGCTGGCCCCGGCGCCGGCCGCGGAGGCGAAGTCGGCGCCGGCGGCGTCCACCTGGATGGCGCTGGACCTGGGGGCGGTCGTCCGGGCGTCGCTGGTCCTCTCCGGCGAGATCGTGCTGGCGCGGCTGCTGGAGCGCATCATGCAGATCGTGCTGGAGAACGCCGGCGCCCAGCGCGGGTTCCTGATCATGAAGGAGGGGGCCCGGCTGACCATCGAGGCGGAGGGCACGCTGGACCGGCAGGCGGCGGTCATCCCCGCGCTCCCGGTGGAGGAGAGCCAGGGCCTCTCCCCGGCGATCGTGAGCTACGTGGCGCGGATGCGCGAGAGCGTCGTGCTCCGGGACGCGGCGAAGGAGGGCCTGTTCACCTCCGACCCGTACGTGGTGCGGGCCCGGCCGCGGTCGGTGCTCTGCATGCCGCTGGCCCACCAGGGGCAACTGGTGGGCGTGCTGTACCTGGAGAACAACCTGGCGGCGGGCGCGTTCACCCCGGGCCGGCTGGAGGTCCAGCAGATCCTCTCCACCCAGATCGCCATCTCCATCGCCAACGCGCGGCTGTACGAGAACCTGGAGCGCAAGGTGAGCGAGCGCACCGCGGACCTCGACAAGCGCAACGCCGAGCTCGAGGGCGCGCTGGACCACCTCCGCCAGACGCAGCGGATGCTGCTGCAGGCGGAGAAGATGTCCTCGCTGGGGCAGCTCACCGCGGGCATCGCGCACGAGATCAAGAACCCCATCAACTTCATCAACAACTTCGCCCAGCTCTCCGCCGGCCTGGCCCAGGACCTGCGGGAGGAGCTGGAGGCCAAGCGCGACCGGCCGGCGGGCGAGGTGCTGGCGGGCTTCTCCGAGGAGCTGGAGGACCTGCGCGCCAACACCATCAGCATCGTGGAGCACGGGAAGCGGGCGGACTCGATCATCAACGGGATGCTGCTGCACTCGCGCAGCGCGCGCGGCGAGGCGGCGGAGACGGAGCTCAACGCGCTGGTGGACCAGCACGTGATGCTGGCCTACCAGGGGATGCGCGGCGGCATCCCGGGCTTCGAGGTGGAGGTGGAGAAGGCGCTGGACCCGTCGCTCCCGAAGGTGGAGGTGTCCGCGCAGGACATCGCCCGGGTGATCCTCAACCTCACCAGCAACGCGCTCCACGCCGCCCACGGCCGCAAGCGCCCGCGCGACGGCGCCCCGCGGATCAAGGTGTCGACGCGGGCCCTGGCGGACCGGGTGGAGATCCGCGTCTGGGACAACGGGGACGGCATCCCCGCCGCCGTCCAGGGCAGGATCTTCGAGCCGTTCTTCACCACCAAGCCGGCGGGGCAGGGGACGGGCCTGGGGCTCTCCCTCAGCCACGACATCGTGGTGCAGGGGCACGGCGGCGCGCTGCGCTTCGAGACGCGCGAGGGCGGCCCCACCGAGTTCATCATCGAGCTGCCCAGGGCCGGATCGGCTTCCGCGCTCATCCAGCGCGGTCCATCGCTCCGGTGAGGATCTCCGCCGTCCTCGCCACGCCGGGCTCCTCCAGCAGCTGGAAGTGGTCGCCCTTCACGGTGTGGAGGTCGAGCGCGGAGAGGTACGATTCCCAGCCGCAGCTGGGGCTCTTGAGCGGGTCCTCGCGGAGGCGCTCGCCGGCCACGATCAGCGTCACCGGCTCCCTGGACGAGCGCATCCCCGCGGTGAGGTACCGGGCGGCGGCCTGGCGGTTCGCCTCGTCGCGCGCCTCCTCCAGCGGCCCGATCTTCTGGTCCTCGGCGTACCGGACCAGCCCGTGGCGCAGGGGCGGGCGCCCGTGGAGCACCCGCCGCCACACGAACGCCGCCACGTCCAGCGGCGGCGCGGTGAAGAGGCGGCGCAGCTGCGCCTTCCGGAACTTCCACCGCGTCGTCCACTCCGGGATGAGCGCGTCCACCATCCCCAGGAAGCGGACCTCCTCGCCGGCCGCGCGGAGCTGGTGGGCCGCCTCGTACGCCACGATGCCGCCGAAGGAGTAGCCGAGCAGCCGGTACGGGCCCTCCGGCTGCCGCGAGCGGATCAGCTCCACGTACTCGCGCGCCAGCGCCTCCACGGTGTGGTCGCCCTTCGACGGGTCGAACGGCTCGACCTCCTTGGGCGCGAACACCCCGTACGCCGTGCACCGCCCGTCCAACGCGCGCGCCAGCGGCCGGTAGATGTGGACGCCGGAGAGCATGAACAGCGGAGGGCCGGGGACCTGGGTGTTGAGCAGGATGGGCCTGGACCGGACCTCGCCCGCGCCGCCGCTCGCCGCGTGGGCCGCCAGCGCCTTCGGCGTGCCGCGCTCGAACAGCACGTGCGGCGGGATGCTCACGCCGGTGACCTGTTCGATCTCCTCCAGCGCCAGCACGCCCAGCAGCGAATCGCCCCCCAGGTCGAAGAACCCGTCGTCCACGCCCACGTCGCTGACGCGGAGGACCTTCTCGAACACGGAGGCGATCTGCTTCTCCCGCTCGCCGCCCAGCGCCCACTCGCCGCTGCCGCGCCGCGCCTCCCACGGCATCTCCCGCAGCGTGTTCCGGTCCAGCTTGCCGTTCACCGTGAGCGGCATGGCGTCCAGCACCGAGACGTGGTGCGGGACCATGTAGTCCGGCAGCTCCCTGGCCAGCGCGCGGCGGATGGCCGGCGGCCCGCCCGAGCACGGCTTGACCACGAACGCCACCAGGCGGAGCTCCCCGTCGTCGCCCTTGCGCGCCACCACCGCGCACTGCGCGGCCAGCCCCAGCTCCAGCGCCGTCCGCTCGATGCCGGCCAGCTCGATGCGGATGCCGCGCAGCTGGATCTGGAAGTCCCTCCGGCCGAGGATCTCCAGGTTCCCGTCCGGGTGGAGCCGGCCCATGTCACCGGTGGTGTAGAAGCGCTTCCCCTCCAGCGGGATGAACTTCTCCCCGTTCAGCTCCGGCCGGTCCAGGTACCCGCGGGCGATGCCCTTGCCGGCGAAGCAGATCTCCCCCACCGCGCCGAAGGGGACCAGGTTGCGGTTGGGGTCCAGCACGCGCAGCACGACGTCCGGGAACGGCTTCCCCACGAAGGTGCGGCCCACCGTCGCGTCGCGCCGGATGGGGTAGGTGGTCCCCATGCAGGCGATCTCCGTGCAGCCGTAGATGACGAACAGCTCGGCGCCGGGGAAGACGCGCTTCATCTCCTCCATCACCGACGGCGGGACGATGTCCCCGCCCGAGGAGGCGTGGCGCATCCCGGGCAGCGTCTTGGGGCCGGAGGGCGAGGACCGGAGGTGGCGGAAGAGGCTGCCCAGGAGGCTGGGGCCGGCGTGGAGGACGGTGACCTCCTCCAGCGCCTTCGCCAGCCGCTCCGGGGTGAGCACGTCGTCGCGCTCCAGGATGCGCAGGCGGGCGCCGCAGCACAAAGGCGAGAGCAGCTCCCACAGGCTGATGCTGAAGGTGTAGCGGGCGATGGAGACGAAGACGTCGCGGGGCGCGAAGCCGTACCTCTGCGCCGCCGCGTGGACGTAGAACGCCAGGTTCCCCTGCGTCGCCACCACGCCCTTGGACTTGCCGGTGGTGCCGGAGGTGTAGA